>NZ_MVQM01000144.1:0-4899 GCF_002067195.1 Pelotomaculum sp. PtaB.Bin117
TGTCAGGCGTCAGGTGCCTGGAACTGCTTTTAAACTCGTCTGTTATGCATAACAAAATGTCTTCCTTTATGCAAAACCTTGTGTTGGGCCGCGAAAGTGATGTTGTCCGCAGCGGCAGCAAGGTTTATTCTCCGGAGGCGGTTTCGTTAATGACCATGCATGCGGCAAAAGGTCTTGAATTTCCCATAGTATTTATTTGCGGCGTAAACGACGGCATGATTCCTCTAAGGAACAGCAACCCCGACTTTGATATTGACGAAGAGAGACGGCTTTTCTATGTCGGGATGACCAGGGCAAGGGATGAGCTCATACTTTTGACGTCCCGTACTCCATCTCCTTTTACTGCCGACATATCTGAAGAGCAGCTTATCAGAGAGAAGACTTTTACGCAAAAGAAAATGCCTCAATACAAGCAAGTCAGCCTTTTTGACTAATTAGTCGGTTATAAATAGATATTTGAAAGAATCCTGATATGCAAAGTGGTATATTGTTTAGAATAAGGAAGAAATTCAAAACAACATCAGGTTATAATAAGAATTATTGCATATGAAGCGCTGATATCAAAGCCAGCGCTTCGTCAATGGTCACGGCTACACCGGCCGCCTTTTCATTTCCGCCTTCTTGCCAGCTTATGCTGCCAAAAACCACTCCCACAACCTGACCGTTCATATTGAACACAGGGCTGCCGCTGTTGCCCGGATAAATGGGGGCGTCGATACTGAATATTTTGCCCTGCATATCCTTTACTCTCAGGTACTGTCCGACATTTCCTTCAACCATTATGCTGTTAAGCGCCAATGGATTTCCCACCAACTTGATTTTATCACCCGGAGCGGGTGGTGTTGTTGTACCGACAGGTACCGCCGGAAGTCCTTCCGCCTCTAAAACAATTACCGCCAAGTCGGATTCCGGCTTGCTCGACCAGCGCGCGGCTTTATACACTTTTCCGTCAGGAAACGTTATAGTCATATTTAAGGTGTCCTCAATTACATGGTGATTTGTTATTATTACTCCGCTTGGATCGATATTGAACCCGGTGCCGGTTTTTTGCTCTACGGCGATAGAAGCGCCTTGACTGCGGGAAAGCACGTTGATTAGCACCACAGCCTGCGCCAGATCGGTACTGGTGTCATTCTTAAGCTGGTAGGATTTGCTGACAAGCTCAGCCAGAGGAATCTTTTGATCGGGCCACGACGTAGCAACAACCAGCCCGATAAACGCCAGGACAGTAATCAGAGCCACCAGGCGCAGCAACGGGGAACGCCGGTTTGGAGCTTCCTCGAAATCTTCCGTTGGTGAGCCGGTTCCATCTTCTAAATTTTCTTCTAATAACGGATCGTTTTTATCCATTGATTAACCACTCGCTTTTAAAAGTTTGCCGGCTATGCAAGATATGCTTGTATGATCACACTATAACAAAAAAAACAGGGGAGGGACAGAATTTATAATATCACTGAAGAAAACTATGTTATACTGAAATTGTCTTATTTTCTTGAAAATGAGAGGAGAAAATTGTGATGACATACCTTGTTGTTGTTTTTTTAATTGGCTTTCTGATCACTGCTCATGAGCTGGGACATTTTCTTGCGGCGCGCTGGTTGAAAGTGCCTATTGCCCGGTTTTCGATTGGTTTTGGCCCCAAGTTGTGGGGATGCAAAAGAGGAGATACTGAATATTGGCTGTCGTTGATCCCCATAGGGGGATATGTGCTGCCTGAAATCGAAGATGAAGCCGAATTTTTTCAAATCCCCATATATAAGAGACTGATATTTTCACTTGGCGGTCCGGTTGCAAACATAATCCTCATTTTGTTTTTCTTCGGGATAATGAATGTTATGGCTTCGGGTTTTTCATTAAACGGTATTTTTATTAAACCATTTTTACAGACGTCGGGTTTATTGGTGAATTTTATAATCGCAATTCCAACCTTGTTCTCCAATTCCGAACAACTCTCCGGCGTTGTTGGAATTGTCGTAGGGGGCGGACAGTATGTAGGTGTAGATGTGCTGAGAATATTGGATTTTTCAATTATTCTAAGTCTTAACCTGGCTGTGCTGAATTTGCTGCCAATTCCCGCTTTAGACGGTGGGAAAATTATATTGTACCTGCTGGAAAAAATTCACCCGAAGTTTTTACGGCTGCATGTTCCACTCGCCTTAGTCGGCTGGGTGTTTTTAATTGGTCTTATGGTTTATGCCACAGTGCTTGATGTCGGGAGATATGTTCCAGGGATCTAATGATATATGATTCTGTGTAATTGGAATAGAGCAATGGTTTTGGAGCAATGAGTCAGGCGTGAGTCGGAGAATCGTCCCCTGCCCCGCTCCTGACTCGGAATCCCTGATTCGGAGTTACAGCCCGGAAAAATCAAGGGTGGCAAAGTAGTCTTCGACTGTTTCGGCCCGCCTGATCATTTTCACGCTTCCGTCGGTTTGCAGCAACAGCTCGGCCGGCCGCAGCTTGCCGTTGTAGTTGAATCCCATGGCGTGTCCGTGTGCGCCGGTGTCATGAATGATCAGAATATCACCGACCTCAATTGCCGGCAGCTTGCGATCAATGGCAAATTTGTCGTTGTTTTCACATAGTGAGCCAGTAACATCATAAATATGATCGTGCGGCTGGTCCTCTTTGCCGACTACCGTGATGTGATGATACGCGCCGTAAATGCCGGGACGCATGAGATCGGCCATGCAGGCGTCCAGTCCGACGTAATTTTTATAAATCTTCTTTTTGTGCAGCACTGTAGAAACCAGACACCCGTAAGGTCCGGTGATCATCCGGCCGCTTTCCATGGTCAGTTTCAAAGGGTGCAGGCCGTTGGAAACGATCTTTTCCTCGTAAACACGTCTGATGCCCTTGCTTAAATAGGCCAGGTCGACTGCCTTTTCCTCCGGACGGTATGGTATGCCGATACCACCGCCAAAGTTTACCATCTCCATGCGAATACCCAGTGAACGATATATTTCCACGACCAGATCGAACATCATGCTGGCAGTTTCAATAAAAAAGTTGGGATCCAACTGATTCGAAATAATCATGGTGTGCAGCCCAAAGCGCTTGACCCCTTTGGCTTGAACGATCCTGTAAGCATCCATTAGCTGTTCCATGGTGAGGCCGTATTTGGATTCCTCCGGATTGCCGATAATGGAGTTGCCGCCGGACCGGAGCGGCCCGGGATTATAACGGAAGGATAGCAGCTCCGGCAGACCGGCGTGCTTATCCAGGTATTCAATATGGGTGATATCGTCAAGGTTTATTACCGCGCCGAGTCTCCTGGCCAGGCGGTATTCTTGAAAAGGTGTGTCATTCGAGGTAAACATGATTTCCTCACCTAGAATGCCGGATTTTTCAGCCAGGATCAACTCCGCCAGAGAACTGCAATCTGCGCCAAGACCTTCCTCGTGTAAGAGCTTTAAGATAAACGGGTTGGGTGTGGCTTTTACGGCGAAATATTCCTTAAATACCGGCGCCCAGGCGAACTCCGTCACCAATTCACGGGCATTGGCCCGGATAGCTGCTTCATCGTATATATGAAATGGGGTTGGATAACGTGCGATAATCTCGCTTAGCTGCTCCTTGGAAAAAGGTATATTTTTTGCTGGCATTTGTGCTCCTCCAAATTTCGACTTATTGATAGATTATAAAGTTGATAAGCCCATTCGCGCAAGACTAATAAGGGAATTATTTAGAAAAACCATTTAATTTTCTGAAGGAATAATACTACTGACAGTAGAAAAGAGCTTGACGAAAATATCTGTCATGCCGGGGGTATCCTAAATATTAGAACTGTTGACTTTTACCCCCTGATTTTTAGAAACGTGGTGATTTGGGTTGTCTAAATACATTGGGCAAGAATCAAAAAAAGCAGGTCTTAGTCCCGGGACTCTGGTTCATATCGGCGAGGAGAGAAAAGAAGAAATAAAAATAACGCTGTTTGAGTATCATGAACAGAGTTTTCAGGAAAAACAAATTGAGACCGTTGACGAGTGCGAGCTGTATAAAGACAGTCCGGCCGTGACATGGATAAATGTTGACGGTATTCATCAGGTCGAGGTAATAGAAAAAATAGGTAAATGCTTTGGGCTTCATCCTTTGCTTTTGGAAGATATCTTAAATACCGGCCATCGTCCTAAAATGGAAGATTTCGGTGACTACATTTATATTATTCTGAAGATGTTGTTTTTTGACAGCAAAAGCAAAAGTGTGGTTACCGAACAGATCAGTATCATCCTTGGTCCGAATTATGTCCTTTCCTTCCAGGAAAGAGAAGGAGAAATATTTAATCAGCTTAAGGAGCGGATCAGGAGTGGATTGGGCCGCATAAGAAAAATGGGGGCGGATTATCTTTTTTATGCCTTGGTAGACTCGATAGTCGACAACTATTTTGTGGTGCTGGAAGAACTGGGAGAAAAAATTGAATTTCTGGAAGAAAGACTGGTGACAAATCCGTCACCAGTCACTTTAAAGTCAATTCATCGGTTAAAGACAGACATGCTATTTCTCAGTAAGTCGGTTTGGCCTTTAAGAGAGGTGATTGGCGGGCTGGAAAGAGGAGATACGCCGCTGATTAAGGAATCCACCGGGATTTATCTCAGGGATGTTTATGATCATACGATTCAGGTGATTGACACTATAGAGACATACCGTGACATGATTACCGGGATGTTGGACATCTACCTTTCGAGTATCAATAATAGAATAAGTGAAGTGATGAAAGTATTGACGATCATCACGACTATATTTATTCCCCTTACCTTCATCGCAGGGGTATATGGAATGAATTTCGCATATATGCCGGAGCTGCAGTGGCGTTGGAGCTATCCCGTGGTTTTGTCGGTCATGGTTATTATTGGAATATTAATGGGGGTTTATTTTAAGCGGAGGAAATGGTTGTAAAAT
>NZ_MVQM01000145.1:0-26791 GCF_002067195.1 Pelotomaculum sp. PtaB.Bin117
TCTTTGCCATGCCCATTTTTAGGAATGTCGTGAAAAGGACAGTCTTTTTAGCCTGGCATGCCAGAATTTCCAGTTGCTTTATTCCAGATTTAATGATTCCTCCCATCTAATGCCGAGAGCCTATATATCGTTATATTTAGTTTCGTTGTTTGTATGGAAATTCCTGTACTTCAACAATGGATACTTAAATTTTCCAGAAGATGCATGCAATTTGTTGACGGGATTCTTGCCAATAGGATAAGATTATTTATATATTGAGAATATGCTAGGAGGGCTTTTTTTGGCATCGAAAGACTTAGTTATTATTGGCGGCGGACCTGCCGGTCTGTCAGCAGGCATTTATGCTTCCAGAGCAGCTCTGGATGCCGTCTTGTTGGAACAGGCGTTGCCGGGCGGGCTGGTAATGAGCACGGAATCTATTGAAAACTATCCGGGTTTTTCCGATAGTATCGGCGGTTTTGAGTTGATGGCAAGGATGGAAAGCCAAGCCCGCCGCTTCGGTCTGGAGATTATATCTACTGAAGTGAAGGGCTTGAAACCCGCCGGCAACGAGCTGATTATAGTGACCGGACAGGGAGAAATAACAGCCGGCGCTGCGATTGTAGCCACAGGTGTTCAACCGCAGCGTTTAAACGCAAGGGGAGAGACTGAACTTATTGGAAGAGGTGTTTCATATTGCGCCACTTGTGACGGCCCCTTCTTCCGAAGCAAGAGAGTTGCCGTGATCGGTGGCGGGGATGCTGCTGTTGAGGAAGCTGTTTACTTGACGAAGTTTGCGGAAAAGGTTTTTATTATTCACCGCCGCGGCGAATTAAGGGCTACGAAAGTTGTGCAAAAGAAAGCTTTTGACAACTCCAAGATTGAGTTTGTTTGGCATAGCGTAGTTGATGAAATTCATGGGACCGATTCAGTGAAGGCTGTGTTGACCAGAGATGTCCGCGATAACACAAAGAACCTCCTGCTTGTCGACGGGGCGTTTATCTATGTGGGGAACATACCTGTATCCGGCATCGTCGAAGGGCTGGTTAAACTGGATGAAAAAGGTTTTATTATCACTGATGAAAACATGCATACTTCACATCCGGGTATTTTTGCGGCAGGTGATGTGCGTAAAAAAATGTTGCGTCAGGTAGTGACCGCAGTATCAGATGGTGCGGTCGCAGCTGTGGCGGCTGAAAAATACCTTGAAGGAATTTGACTTCTCAATCTGAGTACTAAAATAGACATGGGCTTTGTTTGAAAGGCTGTTTTTGACAGGAGATAAGTAATGGACAGCAGTTTTGTTGTATGTGATTTGGAAACTACGGGACTGAATCCTTTTGCGGATAAAATAATTGAAATAGGTTTGGTGCGGTTGGAGGATGGACAGATATCAGGCAATTTCCATACCCTGGTCAACCCCAATCAATCACTTAACTTGAAAATAAAAAGGTTGACCGGTCTTGACGACCGTGATTTGTCCGGTGCGCCCGTTTTATCCGAAGTGCTGCCGGAGGCTCTGGACTTTATTCGTGACAGCTCAATAGCGGGGCATAATATTGATTTCGACCTTGGATTTCTGGCCGCCGCGCGGGGAGAGCCATTACGCAACCCTTCTTACGATACTCTGGAACTAGCCCGTCTTGTTGTGCCGGACTCAAGCAGCTTTCGGCTGAGCGCCCTTTGCCGTTATTTCGATATCGAACTTAAGGCCGGCCACCGGGCGCTGGATGACGCTGTTGCCACAGCGCGCCTTTTAACCGTATTGCTCCAAAAGTTCCGGGAGGCAGATATAAATGTTCTGAATCAGTTGATAAAACTCCTGGCGGAGGCACGTTCAAAGTGGCATGGCTTTGCTGTTGATGTGGCAAAGGAATTGCTGAAGGTGTTCCCGGATAAGAAGATATCAGCAAACCCTTACTGGCGCAAAGATGGCATGGCTTTTAAGGAAACAAAACCCCGGGAAAAACAAAATGAAAAGGAAAAAAATTTGCTCGACCCGGTTTATGTTGCTTCTCTCGTCGGAAAAGAAGGAGCGTTGTTGAAAGCTATTGCCGGTTATGAATACCGCCCTCAACAAGAAGCAATGGTTGGTGAGGTTGCGGAGGCTTTCAACGAGGAGAAATATCTGATGCTGGAGGCGGGAACCGGGGTGGGCAAGTCGATGGCCTACTTGATTCCGGCGGTTTTATGGAGCCTGAAGAACAGGGAGAGGGTGCTGGTGGCCACTCATACGCTCAACCTCCAGGAGCAGCTCTGGCTAAAAGATATTCCTGTGCTGGCAGGAGTGATTAATCAGCAGTTTCGCGCGTCTCTGGCCAAGGGAAGACAGAATTATATTTGCCTGCGCCGCTGGTTTAATGCCTTAAACGGTTTACACCAGCCGGATGAGGCGGCGTTTTTCGCCCGGGTCCTGACCTGGTTGGCATTAACAAAATCCGGGGACCGAACCGAGCTAAACGCCACTCCCGGTGAAGGAGATTACTGGCTTTCTATTTGCGGGGACGCGGAAAATTGTCTTGGAACAAGATGCCGCTACCGGATGGATTGTTTTGTAAATAAAGCGAGAAAAGCGGTTGAAGAAGCCGACTTGGTGATAACAAACCATTCCTTGCTGTTTTTAGATATCAGAAATGAAAACCGTGTGCTCCCGGCTTACGGACCGTTGATCATCGATGAAGCCCACCACCTGGAAGACTCGGCCACAAATCACCTTGGCAGGCAAGTTACTCAAAGTTTGGTGAACCGCTGGCTTAACATAACCGGAAAAACATTAAGTAGATTGACGGAAACTATCCCCCCTGGTGATCGTGAGCAATGGGAACAGGTGTTAAGAGCAGCGATGCAGATCAGGTTGGAAACCGTTGAGAACGCACGCCTTTTTTTCCAGACGCTTGGTGGGCTGGCTGCAAATAAATCAAACGGCAGCGGCATAAATTATCAATCCAACCGCACAACTCTGCGGTTGCCTGTTAGTGATGATCGATACAGGTCTATCGGCGAGGAGTTAATAAACTTATTACGTACACTCTCAGACGCCGTAAAGAAGTTGTCGGAATTCATGGATCTATGGTCGATATCCGCGGAAGTATGGACTGAACAAGCTCGTGACCTTTTGCAAATTGCCCAATCTGGCTTGGCTTTGACCGATGAGCTATTCTTTATCTTGGAAAGCGCTGATGAAGAGTTCGTTTATTGGGCGGATATTGAGTTTTTTGCCGGAGGTATGTTAAAACACTGCAGCTTGTCGGCGGTTCCGATAAATGTTGGTGAAATGTTGTATAAACTTTTCTATAAAAATAAAAAAACAGTGGTTTTTACTTCAGCGACTCTATCAGTAAACGGAACTTTCGCTCATTTTATTGAGCGGGTAGGCTTGGATTACCTCCCGGCAGGGCGGCTGGCTGAGGCTCATTTTGATTCGCCTTTTATTTATGAACGTCAAGCGCTTCTTTGTATTAACCGTGACCTGCCTGTTCAGGGAGAAGTGGCGGATGAGCTTTATCTGGAAAAACTTGAAAGTATTCTTGCTAAACTGATTGGTATTACTCATGGAAAAACCCTTGTCCTGTTTACTTCGCACATGATCCTGCGTGAAACATATAATAGACTGAAACCCAAGCTGGAAAACATGGATATTTATTTGCTGGGTCACGGGATAGACGGCAGCAGAACAAGAATCCTAGAAGAATTCAGATCCTCGGAAAGAGCGGTGCTCTTCGGCGCTTCGAGCTTTTGGGAAGGGGTGGACGTACCAGGAGAAGCTTTAACCTGTGTGGTTATGGTAAAATTGCCTTTCTTGTCGCCTAAAGTTCCGGTTATAGAAGCCCGTTTGGAGGATTTGGCAAGGAAGGAGCGGGACGGCTTTAAAACTTTTAGTGTTCCCCAAGCTGTAATTCGTTTCAAACAGGGATTCGGCAGGCTGATTCGCAGCGGCAGCGATCGTGGTTGTGTTGTTGTCCTTGACGCGAGGATTCTTAAAAAAAGTTATGGCAGACAATTCCTGAGAGCGCTTCCACTAAAAAACCATATTCGCGGCGGTACTGACATGATCACGAAAAAACTGTCAGACTGGTTTAGTGGTGGCGCTTAAAAATAATTAGCACATTCAGCAATGTTTTGAAATAGTATATTAACAGTTAACTCTAGAAGGAGTGTGATTCATATTGCGAGTATATTTTGTTAAGTTGCCGTCTTTTATCAGGGCGTGGTTGTTGAAGATTTATAAGTAGTCATGAGGAAGTTCTATGTAGATTATAAACCCGTTTTAGGGGCAGGCCGTAACCTGTCCCTTCATTTATATACATATTTGTATCCGGTCCGGCATACTTTCTTAAAAAGAAAGGGTGGGGTCTGATTTTGTCTGTATTTGTGCGTATTTTCCATTTTAAAAAAGGATTTGTCATTACTATATTATTATTGGCAATCGCATGTTTGTATGGCTATAAACATGTTGCTTCGCGTCATGAAGAAAAGTATATAGCAGCTTTGTCCTGGGTAGTTGCCAATAAGCTGATTGTCATTGACCCCGGACATGGCGGGGAAGATCCGGGGGCCATAGGTACTACCGGTGTTCATGAGAAAGATATTGTCCTTAGTGTATCTAAAAAACTTGCTACTATATTAAATGAAGCCGGCGCGGAAGCGGTACTGACCAGAGAGAGCGACAGGGACCTAAGCGACGCAAACGCCGGTGATTTGGATACTGCAAAAATTCAGGATTTAAGCCGCAGGGTGGATTTGGCTAATAACCGTGGCGCAGACATTTTTATTAGTATTCATGTGAATAGTTTCCCGGATCCGCGGGAAGACGGCGCACAGACCTTTTATCAGCCGGGTTCGGAAGAAAGTAAAAAACTTAGTGTGGCTGTCCAAGATGAACTAAACCGGTTTTTAGCCAATCCGGGACGGGAGGCAAAGCCGGTTGACTACTTTGCCAACCGGATGACGAAAATGCCCAGCACAATAGTGGAGATTGGTTTTATCACAAACCCAAAAGAAGAAAAAATGATGCTTGACCAGTATTATCAAGGAAAAGTGGCATGGGCTGTTTACGCGGGGATAGTACGTTATTTTGCACTGTCAAAACCTGCTTTTGCAGTTCCTCTTAGCCACTTTACTGATATAAATAAAATCTAACCTTAATATATGGAACGTTAATATATGGATATCCCGTGAGTTATTTTTTATCTTAGCCGTGCAGGATTTTTTGCTGTTAGTCTCGAAATTTATTAACTGTCAGTTGCCTGTACGATGACAAGAAATATCATTAGGAGGGTTAATTATGTTTCCTAATTTGGGGATGTCCGAGATCGTTTTGATCTTAGTTATCGCACTAGTGGTTTTCGGCCCGCGCAAGTTGCCTGAAATCGGTAAATCGCTGGGTAAAACAATAAATGAATTCCGCAGAGCTTCAATATCCAGCTTCAGTGGATTAGATGATGCAACAAAAGTGGTGAAAGAAGAGGTAAAAGAAGAGGATGTGCAAGTTGTAAAAATAGCTCAGGAAAAATCATAATATCGCGCGGGAAAAAGGGGCTATGTCCAAACCATAATGATTCCAAAAAGAGATCCCGTATCACTATTAAGTGGTACGGGATTGCTGTTAAATCATTACTTAATTTGTTTAATGCATGATTTTCAGGTTATGCTTCCACGCTTCTGCCGGTTGTAACACTTTCCCCGGAAGATAAGCTTTCTTGCTCATGATCTTCTTTAACCAAAATCGGGAAGTTTTCTACTACAAACAAGTAGGCCAAGGCTAAAACGCTCCACATGCCTAAAGTAATCAGCCACTCCCAGATGCTGGGGAAGTAATGGCCGCCCGCGCTTTGAGCCATACCTGTGAATACCACGTTCATGCGGTTGAACACGACACCGATTACTACCAAGGCTGAGGCGGTGACGACGCCCCATTGCGTCTTACGGATGGCGGGAATTGCGTACATGAAGATGGGGGCCAGTATAAATACGATCATTTCCACTAAAAACATGTTGCTTTCAAAAGAGCCGTTAAAAGCCATGGAATATACGCCGCGGTAGCTTAAGTCAATTATTTTAACAATAAAGTAGACAATCAACATCCACATGGTGACTTTAGTGAGGCTGGCAAAAATATGCGTTTCCGGCTTTCTGTTATAGGCCCTTGCCGCCAAAGTTCCTTCTATGGTTACCATCGCCGGCCCCAGGAAGAAGGCAGACCAGACAAAGAAGAACGGTATAATCATGGACCACCATAATGGATTGAGCCGGTCTATTGTTACAATATAAAGCGAACCCAGTGAAGACTGGTGCAATGTGGGTAAAACAATACCCAGGATTGTTAAAGGAAGCATGGCTTTGCTTAAAATTTTCTTCAAAGGAGCAATCTTTACTCTTTCAAAGAATATATCCCCAAACTCTAATACCTGTACTGTGGTATACAGCGAAATGCACCAAAACACTTCAAACAGCACCGAGTGGAAACCCCAGTAGAAGAAGGGCCGCCAGCAGTTAGTCCATCTTCCGATATCCAGCAACAAACTTACCAGGGCAATGATATAACCAATCAACGAGGTTAACAGCGCGGCGCGGGCAATCGGCAGATACTTTTCTTTGTGCAATACGTGGACAATAAATGCCGTGCTGAAGCCGCCGCCCGCCAGGGCGATACCGCAAAGCAAGTCAAATCCGATCCACAAGCCCCAAGGCCATTCGTCACTCAAGTTGGTTACCGCACCGAGCCCGAATATAAAACGCGCGAGGGCGACTACAACCGCGATACCCGCTAAGCCAATCAATACATACCTGAATGGAGTAAGCTTAAAACTCCAGGTTTTTTGCATTTTAATATCACCTCCATTTTAGAAAAGTCTACTCATCTTTTTTTTCTTCAATTGTATTGACAGCTTCGTATATTTCTCCATCATGATGCGCTTCCGCGCGTCTTTTCGTATAAAAATTCAAAGCCGTCAGGATGGCGCCCCAACCGACAAAGATATACGGTGTCCATTTAAGCACATCCCAAGTTAGAGACGGTATGGACCTTTCGGAGACATCTTGGCCGTACGCTTTAGTTTTTAAGCCAATCTCATCAAAAGGCACATCAGAAATATAAAGCCAGGATGTTCCACCGTACTCTTTTTCCCCGTATACCCGCTTGATATAGTTGGGATTGCTGTTAATTCTCTGCCACGCCTCTTTTAGTAGGGCGTCTCTTTCACCATATTTCAAGGTGCCTGTCGGGCAAGCGGTAACGCAAGCAGGTTTCATGCCTTCTTTCATGCGGTCGTAGCAAAACCGGCACTTTTGCACAAAAGGAAGGGCTTTGTCCCATTGAAAAGACGGCACTCCAAACGGACAGGCAATCATACAGTAACGACAGCCGACGCAATAATCCTGATTTAATTCGGTTGGCTTATAGATCACCGCACCTTCTTGAGTCTTTACGAATGAATGAGTGAAACAAGCCGCTTCGCATGCGGGTTCATCACAGTGCATGCATTGTCTTTTGACAAAACGCCACTTTATTTGCTCGTCTTGTTCAACAATATGGTAGTTAACCACTGTCCAGTTGTCCGCATCCACTTTTCCGGGGGCGTCCCAGTTATTTGTGAATTCGGATTTGCCGGCCGGTAAGTCGTTCCATGTTTTGCAGGCCACCATACAGCTCCGGCAGCCGATGCATCTGGAAACGTCCACCAAAACACCCTTTGACATCCTCACACCTCCAGTTTCTACTTGGAATCAACCTAGTGTATTTGCATTAAATGCGCTCTTTGTAATATTACAGATAAAAGCTTTATACTCAGGGATCATCGTGTTGGCGTCGCCAACGCAGGGTGTTAAATCGTTCGCCGTGCTGCCGGGAGCCAGTCCCTGATAACCCCAGTACCATGGTGAACCAATAATTTCCACTTCTTTTTCGTTGACTTTCAGCGGTTTTAGAATAGGCATAACGTTTACTTTTACACTTAATCTCACCGGCATCAGCTCGGCAAGCATCAGGCAGTTTCTCGTTACCGCGCCGCTCTGGTAATGTTCGACCAAGCGGTGGGTAGTGGCGATGTACGGAGAGTCAGGGCTGGCTGTTTGCGCCAGCTTGGAAAACTCTCCTTTATACCTGGCGGCAACAGGGTTGTTTTGTTGTTTGCTCATAATACTCGTTACCGGACTTTCTACCGGCTCATAATGTTCAGGGAGAGGCCCGTTCTTCATGCCGCTAGGAGCGAACAGCCGCCCTGCTCCCTCAGTGTTCATGATAAAAGAGTTGACCGCCGACTTATCAGGCGGTATGACGGTACCCGTAGCGGTGTCTTTTATGCCGAAATCGGCCCTCAATGTTGATTACCTTGTCGCCTTCAGAATAAACAATAAGACCGCAACCGCAACCGCAAAAAGCACAAACAGAAGCTGTTTCCTTGGCTTTTTTTATTTTTAGCGGCCCCGGATCAAAAGTTGGTCGGTTGCTTTCAGCGGTGTTGGCTATGGCCGGCACAGCGTTTACTCCTTTAAACAAAGCTGTTCCTGCTGTGCCCAAGCCAAAGATTTTTAAGAAATCGCGGCGACTAAGTTTATCCATAGGAATATCCAATCCTCCCCTCCTTCAAATGAAAATATAAAAAATCTCTCAAAAAATCTCTCCTTGTTAAAAAAAACAACTAACAAACTAACTTAAAAATAGCAGTTAACTCCCACCTCTCTTTCAAGGGGCAATAAATGTACATTTTAATTGTATATAATATGTATATAGTTTTAACGCTTTAGTTTAAGTGATTTCGGCCAGTTGCTGACGCTGCTTCTTCCGGGCAATACCCCGTTCAACAAAGCGCACAATTATTGCGCTTAATTCATAGAGCAAATACATCGGACCAGTCACGATCGAGCAAGTTATTATGTCCGGTGTCGGTGTGATAACAGCTGCCAGCACTACAATAGCCAGTATTGCGTAGCGCCGGTTTTTCGCTAAAAAACTATAAGTAATTAGCTCAAGCTTGGCTAAAAAATAGGTGATTAAGGGAAATTCAAAAACAACACCAAATGGTAATAGAAAACCAATAGTAAAAGATATATACTTATCGATGGTCAGCATGGGAGCTAATTCAGGCCCGGCGAATTGCAATAAAAAAGTGATCCCTAAACGATACACTCCCCAAAACCCGAAGGCCACACCGCCTATAAAACTAATAAATGAAATCAAAACAAAGAGGGTAAAATATACCCTCTCATTTTTTTTAAGAGCGGGGACAATAAAGCTCCAGACCTGCCATAAAATAATTGGCAGAGAAGTCAGAAAACCGACAAAAAACGACAATTTGATCTTGACAAAAATAGGTTCTGTTACTCCGGTAAAATTGGCTCTTTGTCCAACATTTGTCAGCGGTTCCAGCAATATTGCCAAAATCCGGTCACAAAAAAAATAAGCAACCACAGCTAAAATAGTTGTACTGACAATAGAAATAATTAAAACCCGACGCAATTCTTCCAGGTGCTCCAACATAGGCATTTCGTCGGTATTCTTAGCCACTTTGTTTTCCCCCGCTTAAGGTATTGCTATTTTCTTTCTATATAACTCTTTTAACTCTTTGCCGCTTTAATTGCTTGTTGTCCCTCTTGCTCCGCCACTACCGCGGCTGACACCGTGTCATCCATGACTTCATTTGATGAACGTCTAAATTCCTTGATCGTTCTACCAAGCGACTTGCCCAGTTCCGGCAATTTGCCCGGTCCGAAAATAATTAGAACCACAGCTAAAATTAAAACTAACTCCGTAGCACCAATGTGTGGCATTGAATCATGACCTCCTTTCCATGTCTATATTTGTATACGACATAAACGGCTGAAAATCCTGCTGGATAATATTATTTTTAAGATACGTCAAAGGCCTGGCGGCGGATCGAGTTGCTTGTTAAAGTAGCCTTCACTTATCGCCAGCAGATCAAGATGCATCGTGTTTATATCTTCCAAGAATAAATTCACTCCATCTTCTCCGGCTTTTCTCTCATCGACGGTTTTTATATAACCACGGCATTCTTCACATACATAAACCCTGTATTTATCCATTCCTTCGATGGTAATGAATTGAGATTCATTACTGTAGCAAAATGGGCAGCCCAGGCGTTGAAAGCGCCATTTCGTTTCGCATAATCCACAGTACAAGTATCTTCCGCCACTTTCTTTTTCGAGTAAGGCAAAGTTGGGCCGGCCGCCGCAAACCGGGCAATTCCCTTTTAACCAATCCTCAGTATCAACAAGGGGTAACACTTTTTCCACATACTGCCGCATAAATAATTTAACAGTATGATTAAGCAATAAGCCAAAAGTATCCGCGGGGAGATCTTGTTGAAGATAAGCCAGCAGGTTAATTCCCGGGATAAATGCTTTGCCAACAAATGATTCCTGCTCGGCAGGTTCGACCGGGAGGGCGGATTCTATTTGATCAATTTCCGCGACTGTATTAGGATGAGTCTTTTTGATTATCCCGGCGACTTGGTGTAATATATCAAAGAAATCGGTACTTTTTACGCGGGGAGGGTAAATATTGATCAGGGGGCTGATGTTCTTATCTGCGGGATTAGATGATTCAGGAATAGGAGAATTAAAAGTAACGGCATTTTCCGGTAGTAAAATCTGATCTAATTCCTTATAGAAGTTAACTAACATTTGCTGAATAAAATTATTTTCCATGTAAAGCTCTCTCCTTCAGTGTTTTTTCCCTGAATTCTTTTTAATTCTATTTATTTTGTTGTAAACTGTCAAGAAGATTCCCTGGGCAGACCCATTAAGCTTTGCACAACGCATTATCATCATCAAACCAAGTATTTCAGTATCGTTTGAATATTTTAGAGTAGTTAGGTAAAGATAATTTATGATTAAAATTTGTCGTTTAAATTTAGGAGGGTAAAATATGTTTTCTTATCGCACCATTGCCGGAATCGGAGCCGCCACGCTGGCGTTATTGATTTTATCCAGGGCTAACAAACATTTGCGCAGAGGGACCTGTGATTTCGCAGGCAATTATGCAAGAAATACCGCGGGACGCGTGGAAGGAATTATTCGCAGGCGTAAAATAAAAAATTTAGATATAACCAATGATGTTATTTAAGATTGGGTAGGGTGATTTTAACAGGTCATAAGAGAGAATAAATTGGGTTTATTACAAATGCGCCACTTAAAGTGGCTTATTTTGTTGTATAATATATGGTAGTAATTTATGGAGAGGAAAAATTAGCAATGTCATTTGCTGGAATGGCGATAGCGGTTGTTTTTTTTACCGCCGGAATTATTGGCACGTTCTTACCGGTTTTACCCGGAGCGCCTCTAATCTGGTTAGGGATGTTGATATATGGTTTTTTCGTTAAGTTTGCCAACCTGTCATGGCTCTTCTTTGTCGGTCAGGGATTGGTTGTGGCGCTGGTATTCTTAATAGATTACCTGGCAGGTGTATGGGGCGCCAAAAGATATGGAGGATCAAGGGCGGCGGTTTGGGGAAGCGTCCTCGGCGGCATTATAGGAATATGGCTGCTGGGCCCGTTTGGACTGATTTTCGGTCCGTTTATTGGCGCGGTGCTAGGGGAGCTTTACCGTAAAAGCGATCTGAATAAAGCTTTCCAGGTCGGTATCGGCACTATAATCGGATTTATGGGCGGAACCATTTTAAAACTAGTAGTTGAAGTGTTGATGATAATATGGTTTTTTACCGTTATATAATGAGAGAACGGTTTATATTCTCGAGATGTTCCTGAATTTAAGAATGCTGAATTTTGAATATCTGACAGTGGTAATAAATATAGTTTGGGAGGAAAACGGCAATGAAATCTGGTAGGGACTACAATGTCAATGCGACTGTGCAGGTGGAGTTTACCGTTCGCTGGGGTGACTGTGACGCCGCCGGTATAACTTATTACGCCAAGTATTTTGACTGGTTTACAGACGGCCGTATCGCCTTATTGGAAAAAGTCGGCTTGCCCTACATGGCCACCTTTCATAACCACGGCATCGAGCTAGTGGTTATTGACGCCTTCTGCCGTTACAGGTTATCGTTGCGGCCTGTGGAAAAAGTTTTCCTGGAGACCGGCATATCCTCGTTAACCAGGACCAGGATAACATTTACATACCGCATTTTGAAGGAAGACAACACAATTGCGGCTGAAGGAAGCACAAATCACGCTTTTGTGGATGAACGGGGCAAGCCGTTTAATTTAGCAAAGAAACATCCTGAATTGTGGGATGAAATATACCGTACTTTAGGTGACGGGGGTAAAATATAAGATTATCGATATGGCGACCAAGGCAAGGGGTTTTATTACTCAGGGTTGCAGCCCCAGCTCACTGGCCAAAGCCTGGAAAGCAGGCAGTGATCTCAAGATCATCTGTTTATTGACACAGTATGAGATGCGAAAATACCCCGGCGTGCCGAAACCGCTGCCGGGCACTACCAGTATATTATGTTTTTGGGCGATTCCGGCAAACTCCACGTCATTTTTGACAGGGGATTGCGGGAAAATGTAAAAAGCCCCCTGAGGCTTAATCATTTTAAAACCCATTGCAGTCAGGTTGTCATAAAGGAGATCTCTTTTTTCCTGATATTCGGCGACGTTGACGCTTTCATGCTGCAGTCCGGCCACAAGGCGTTGCATCAACGCCGGGGCGTTGACGAACCCGAGAGTGCGGTTGCAAAAAACAAGACCCTCCATTAACAGGTCGGCCCGCTCAATATTAGGTGAAATGGCCGCGTACCCGATGCGTTCCCCCGGCAAGGCGAGGTCTTTGCTGTGGGAAGTGACTACGATGCTGTTTTTGATATATTTGAAAACACTGGGGACGGTAATGCCGTCGTAGGCGATCTTCGCGTAAGGTTCGTCGGATATGACAAAAACCGGGTGTCCAATCTCTTTTTCCTTGTTTTCGAGTAATTTCCCCAAGTTTGCGAGTGAGTCGGCCCCGTAAACCACGCCGGTGGGATTGTTGGGGGTGTTAATGATAATTGCTTTAGTCTTTGCTGAAATGGCAGTGTCGATAGCCTGCAGGTCAAGCTCGAATTCAGCGGTAGTCGCCACTTCTTTGACCACTCCACCGTGGTTGTCTATATAGAACTTATATTCCACAAAGAAAGGAGATAAAATAATGACCTCGTCGCCAGGATCGAGGATGGTTTTGAGCGCGACATTTAACGCTCCGCCGGCTCCACAGGTCATCACGATATGATTTTCATTTAAAGGAAGACCGCTCTGTTCCGCCAGCGTTTTAGCCACAGCCAGGCGCGTTTCAGGATAACCCGCGTTGCTCATGTAGCGGTGCATGCCTGTAATTGGTTCCAGTGACAGCTTCTTTAGCGCTTCCTTAAAGGCTTTTGGGGGTTCGACATCCGGGTTCCCAAGGGAAAAGTCAAAAACATTTTCCTCTCCGAACTGTTTCCGCAACCTTTCCCCTTCCTCAAACATTTTTCTGATAAAAGAAGCGTTTGCGAGCAATGTATTAATCTTTTTAGAAATCGTCATTATTTCCACCTCTATATCGTTAAATTGTATTATTGTTATCTTATACTATTTTGAGAATAATTCAATATTAGATTGTTATTGAGAATCACTAAGCCGTTGTCGAACGGGAGCGTTTAATTCGTCAAATATTGACAAAATACTGCAATAATACCCCCTGGTTATTAATTTTAAGCTACCATATAATAATATCGCAGGCATGAATTACACGCAACAAGGAGATGGAAAAGAAGATGACAGTAATAACTGGTATGACTCCCAATGGCCAGATAACAATACCTCGTTCAATAATGAAATTGCTTGATTTAAAAGGTGACAGTGAGGTATCCATTGAGATTGTTAACGGCGCGGTTGTTTTAGAAAAGGTTGAGGAGATGGTTGAGAATAAGGAGGATGGCTTGATTTTTAAAGCAGGTTAAGAATTACTCAGTAATATCTTGATTAAGGATGATTTTATATGCCTCTAGTTCAGGCAAAAGTAATTTTTAATAAAAAAGAATTAGACGGCCCCGTTCAAGTCGGGTGGGGTAGAGTTACCGGCAATGGAATCAATCTGGTGGCCGTCGCCGGTAGGAAGTTGTTTTTGTTCTCTCCTTTGGAGCAAAGCTACAGTCTTGATGCCGTAATAGATGCGGAAACAACAATATTAAGCCTGGCAGTGGGACTGCGGGAGCAGGATATTGATAAAATAGTTTTGGGAACAGCGGATAGAGTATTGGTTTACGGTGAGGGGACAGGCAATGAAGCAGGTTCTATCGTAAAATTATGGGAATCGGGAGCCGAGCCGGGTGCTTTATTTGTTGATCTAGCCTTGGCTGTTTTGAACAGTGACAGCGTCGAAACGATCATCGCCGCGTCTGAAGGCAAGGACGCGCTGTATTTCTATCAAGCCGCCGGGCAGACTGCCGCCTTGCAGCAGTTTGAGTTGCTGGCAATCAGGGTATTGCCGGGGCCTGCTCAAAAAGTGACTGTACTGTCAAGGAGCGAATCAGAGATCCCGTTGGTTGCGGCCGCTTACAAAAACGATGATACCTCCGGGCTTTTGACTCTATATTATACTGAAGTGGGTTTTGCGGAAGGACCTGCGCAAGAAAACCTGCCGGCCAGGGTGAGTTCGCTGACTGCCGGTGATTTAAGGCCCGCTCCGGGGGATGAGCTGGTCTGGGGCGGTGAAGACGGAATATTCAGGATTATTGAAGTTAACGAGGAATTAAGAACGGTCCTTGAATCCGATAACCTTGGCAGCAGTATACCGGCGCTGACCGCGGGCAATTTGACAGGAGGAGATGCAGAAACATTATTGGCAGGCACTCCGGAAGGCTTTCTTTTTGGCTACGGCGCTCCGGTTGAAAACAGCCGTCCTGATTGGACGGTGCTGATCGGCAATCCGGTAAACGATCTTGCCGTTAGTGAAGAGGGTCTTGTCGGGCTGGGAACGGGGGACGGCGGCCTGCAAGTGTGGCGTTTGGTGCCTGAAGGTTTCTTGACGCATGTGGTTCGAACTGGAGAGACATTAGAAGCAATCGCAGCTATTTACCATACGACAATAGATATACTGGCTGAAACGAATCGTATAGCCAACCCCGATTTAATTTTCCCCGGACAGGTATTGCTGATTCCGCAGCTGTAATGAGTAAATAGGCAAACTGTTTGTGTTGACACTCCGGTAGACGGGCGATATACTTTTACAATAATAAGTAGCAGGCTAATAGGCAAATACCGGAGGAGGATTAAACTTGAAACTACGTCTCGGCTTACCAAAAGGCAGTCTCCAGGAGGCTACCTTTCAACTTTTTAAACAGGCTGGTTTTAACATATCCGTCCGTAGCCGCTCCTATTTCCCGGCGGTAAATGATCCCGAACTGGAGATAGTGCTGATGCGGGCGCAGGAGATCCCTCGCTATGTTTACGAAGGAGTGCTTGACGCGGGGATTAGCGGGTTGGACTGGATTATGGAAAACGAGGCGGATGTGGTTGAGGTTGCCGACATGGTCTATGCCAAGAATACCTCAAATCCGATCCGCCTGGTCATTGCAGTGGCCGACAACAGTGACATAAAAAACGTGTCTGATCTTAACGGCAGGCGTGTTGCGACCGAACTGGTCCGGGTAACAAGGAAATACTTGGCAGAAAACAGTGTCGATGCTTTAGTCGAGTACTCTTACGGCGCTACAGAAGTTAAAGTACCCCATTTGGTTGACGCCATAGCGGACATAACCGAAACGGGAAGTTCGCTGAAGGCTAATAATTTGCGTATTATTGCCACCATTCTTGAATCAACCACCAAACTGCACGCAAACCACAGTTCCTGGGAAGACCCATGGAAAAGGGAAAAACTGCAGAGCATGGCCGTCCTTCTGCAGGGGGCGCTTCGTGCCAGGTCTAAAGTCGGGCTGAAAATGAATGTGCCCGGCGCAATGCTTGAAACCATTCTTGATGTCTTGCCAGCGATGAAACAACCAACCATATCACAGCTGGTGCACAGCGACTGGGTTGCCGTAGAGGTTATCCTGGAGGAAAGACAGGTGCGCGACCTTATTCCCGCGTTAAAGAAGGCCGGTGCGCAGGATATCATTGAATATCCATTGACCAAGGTGATTCCGTAATCATCCGGTCAGCCGGTTTGCCCTCAATTGCGCTTCCCGCACAACTTCTTCTTCGTCCATTGTCAATACTTGTCTGTGCTCCATGAGAATCTTGCCGTCCACTATCACTGTGTCCACATCGGCGGAATGGGCGGCGTAAACCAGGTTGGCAGTGAGGTTGTGCTGCGGGCAAAAGTGCGGGCGGCGTTTGTCGATTAAGATTAAGTCCGCTTTCATACCTGCTTTCAACAGGCCGATTTCACCGTCCAGTCCAAGTACACGCGCGCCGTTGGCGGTAGCTGTCCTTAACGCGGTAAAGGCTGGCATTACAGTTGGATCACCGGCAGAAACTTTCTGCAGCATGGCGGCGCTGCGCATCTCTTCCAGCATGTCCAGATTGTTATTGCTGGCTGCTCCGTCGGTGCCCAGGCCGACATTGACGCCGGCTTTCAGCAGGCCTGTTACCGGCGCGGCGCCGCTGGCCAGTTTCATATTGCTTTCGGGACAGTGGGCCACTCCGACGTTATTTCGGGCCAGAATCTCCATGTCCGCGTCGTCCAGGTGGACGCAGTGGGCGGCCAGCACCGGCAGCGCAAAAAGTCCCAGACTGTTCAGGTGCCCGACAGGGGTTCTGCCGTAGCTGGTCTTAATTTGTTCCACCTCGCTTTTCGTTTCGGCCACATGAATATGCAGGCCGGCCCCGTATTTACCGGCCAGTTCGATCACCTGCTCAAGATATTCGGGCGGGCAGGTGTACGGGGCGTGCGGACCAAACATCACTTTAATCCTGCCGCCGGCCATGCCGTTCCATTCTTTAAAGAAGTTAACGTTTTCTTCCAAAGCCAAAGCGCCATTTGGCGCGTTGCCAATCAAGCCCCGGGAGAGGCAGGCGCGCAGGCCGCTTTTTTCCACGGCCAGGGCAACCTGGTCCATGATAAAATACATGTCCGCGAAAGTGGTGGTGCCCGATTTAATCATTTCCAGGCAGCAGAGCATGGCGCCCCAGTAAATATCCTCAGGCTCCAGCTTATCTTCCACCGGCCAGATTTTTTCTGAAAGCCACTCCATCAGGGGCAGGTCGTCGGCGTAGCTGCGCAGCAGGGTCATGGCGGCATGGGTGTGGCAGTTGATGAAGCCGGGCATGGCAATCATGCCGGAACCGTTAATAATCCGTTCCGCCCGGCCTTCCGGGGGAATCGACCCGCGCGGCCCCAGAGCGGCAATCCGTCCGCCTGTGATAAAGATCTCACCATTCTCGATGATATTTTCAGACCCCTCCATGGTGAGAACAGTTGCTCCTTGAATCAATATGTCAGCCATCAGAATCCTCCTGAAATTAGTTATTCTTGCCAGTTGCTCATATACTCGGATTGTTCACCGGTCAGGTGATCGATTTCAATTCCCAAAGACTTTAGCTTGAGATAAGCTACCCGCCGGTCTATTTCTTCCGGCACGCGGTAAAGCTTTTTGCTCATTTTACCGGCGCTTTCTTTGATGTGCCTGGCTGACAGCGCTTGAATAGCGAAAGACATATCCATAATCTCCGCCGGGTGGCCGTCACCGGCCGCCAGGTTGACTAGGCGCCCCTCGGCCAGCAGGTATATCCTGCGGCCGTCTGCCAGGGTAAACTGCTCGACGTTTTGGCGGGCCAAGCGGCGTTCCACTGTCAAGCCGGCTAATTCCGGCTTGTTTATTTCAACATCAAAATGACCGGCGTTGGCCAGGATGGCGCCGTCTTTCATCTTATTGAAATGAGACCGGCGCAGGACATCACGGCAGCCTGTCACTGTGACGAAAACATCACCTTCTGAGGCAGCCTGTTCGCTGCTCAGCACCTGATAACCGTCCATGCAGGCCTCGATTGCCCTGACCGGGTCCACTTCGCACACAATCACCCGCGCACCCAAACCTTTCGCGCGCATGGCGATACCCTTGCCGCACCAGCCATAGCCCAGCACCACGACAACTTTTCCCGCCACCACCAGGTTGGTTGTGCGCATTATTCCGGACCAGGCTGATTCGCCGGTGCCGTACCGGTTGTCAAAAAGGTACTTGCAGAAAGCGTTGTTTACCGCCATCATCGGGAAAAGCAACTTTCCTTCCCGGTCGAGCGCCTCCAGCCGCCTGACTCCGGTTGTGGTTTCTTCACACCCGCCGATGATGTCTGATGCCTGGCCTTTGCGCTCGGTATGAAGCAGGTTGACTAAATCCCCGCCGTCGTCGATTACTATCTGGGGCCGGGTATCCAGCACATGGAGCAAATGTTCCTTGTATTCCTGGTCAGTGGCGTTGTACCAGGCGTAAACGTTCAGCCCGGCCGCGGCCAGGGCGGCTGTTACGTCATCTTGGGTGGACAGCGGGTTTGAGCCGGTTATGGCAACTTTTGCGCCGCCGGCTTGGACCACTTCAGCCAGATATGCCGTTTTGGCCTCCAGGTGGATTGATAATGCCACCCGCAAACCGGCAAACGGCTTATCCCGCTCGAATTCTTCCCTGATGGCGTTTAACACAGGCATGTGCGCCCGCACCCAGTCTATTTTCAGCCTGCCGCTTGGCGCGAGGTCAATATTTCTCACTATATAATCAGGCATGTTGAGCAGTTTCCTCCTATTCTCAAATATTTATTAATTTCTCAAGGTTTTCCCGGTAAGCCGGGTAGACAGCGCCTTTTTCGGTAATAATGCCTGTTACCAGGTGATTAGGAGTTACGTCGAAGGCGGGATTCCATGCCTTCACCCCCAATGGCGCCACGGGTTTTCCAGCCAGATGGGTTATCTCAGCTTGATCGCGTTCCTCTATCGGAATCTCCGCGCCGGATGCCAGGCTCATGTCTATGGTAGACGTCGGCGCGGCGACATAAAAGGGGAGGTTGTGGGCTTTGGCCAGAACCGCCAGGCTGTATGTGCCGATCTTGTTGGCCACATCGCCGTTGGCCGCGATGCGGTCGGCTCCCACAATGATCAAATCTACTTTTTGGGTGGCCATCAGGTAGCCGGCCATGTTGTCTGTGATCAGAGTCACCGGAATATGCTCGCGCAGCATTTCCCAGGCCGTCAGCCTGGCGCCCTGCAGAAGAGGCCTGGTTTCGTCGGCAACGACGCTGATATTCTTGCCTGCCTCCCGGGCCGCCCTGATCACGCCAAGCGCGGTCCCGTAGCCGGCGGTGGCCAGCGCGCCGGCGTTGCAGTGGGTGAGAATACGAGCCCCATTTGGTATTAAAGCCTGCCCATGTCTGCCGATCCTGCGGTTGGTCTCAACATCCTCTTGACAAATGAGGTTGGCTTCTTCCAGGAGTATCGCCCGCAATGTGTTAATATCTTCACCTTTATCTATATGCAGTTTTTTAATCATTCTATCCAATGCCCAGCGCAAGTTCACCGCGGTGGGCCGGGTGGCCGACAGCTCCCGGGCGATTGCCTGCACCCCTGAAATAAATTCTTCTTTTTTTTGCGCATTCAGCTTCATTGCCCCCAGGGTTAATCCGTAAGCGGCCGCTGCGCCTATGGCCGGTGCTCCACGCACAGCCAGTCTTTTGATTGCAACGGCAACGTCAAGGTAGTCCCGGCACTTTAAATAAGTTATTTTAGCAGGCAGTTCGGTTTGATCCAATAGTTCCAAACAGCCTTCTTCAAGCCAGCGCATCGTTTCCAAAAAACCTTCTCCTTTTTGTAAATCAATTGCAAAATAAAGCTCACAGCCTGGAGCTTGCTGTTCTTGCTATAGCGGATCTATCACATGATGACAGAAACAGACGCGCTCCTGATCAATCCAGACAACAGTCTGCATCAAAAGCTTTCTGATGTTCTCGCTATTCAGCGCCATCATGTCCAAAACTTCCTGGTGAGTAAGGTTGGTAGATGATATGCCGGCGGCATAGTTGGTTACCATGGCGATGGTTGCGTAGCACATTTCCGCTTCCCTGGCGAGCGCAACCTCAGGCACTCCGGTCATACCAACCAGGTCGCCGCCGAACAGGCGGTACATTTTTATCTCAGCGGTTGTTTCAAAACGGGGACCTTCGGTGCATATATAAGTACCGTTAGCGTGGGCAATCAACCCTTGTTCGCGGGCCGCCCTGGAAAGAATGTCTCTTAATCCCGGACAGTACGGATTAGTCAGGTCAATATGGACCACACCGGCGTCGCCACCTTCAAAAAAGGTTGTCTGCCGGGTTTTGGTGAAATCTAAAAACTGATCAACGAAAACAAAGTGGCCCGGCTGCATGGACGGATTAAGTGAACCTACCGCGGCGGTAGCCAGCACATATTTTACCCCGAGCTTCTTTAATGCCGCTATGTTGGCGCGGTAATTAACGAGATGCGGAGGAACAGAGTGTTTCTCTCCGTGACGGTTCATAAAAGCTACCTGCCTGCCCTGATAGTCGCCAATTTTAAGCTGGACATCTCCGTATGGAGTAGGAACTGTCTCATCGCGGATATCATTCATAATGTCGGGATTATAGACACCAGTGCCGCCGATAATGGCAATTTTGACGCTCAAAATGACGCCCCCTATTTCTGTAAATTTTGGTTCGATAGTGATTTTTAATAATGTAATTATTCGCCTCTTGCACATTCATTCCTTTTTTTGATCTATTGTATAAGAATAAAATGGCCAGGACGCGCAAAAATGCTGCTGTATTTCTCAGGAGTCAGCTCTTGTTCAGTCGCCGGAATTTAACATTAGTATCAAAATGACAGCTAGGACAGGCGAACAGGTGGACACAAAAATCATGGCTGTATGATCTGTAGCCGTCCTCATAAATTTCCTGTTCGAGGAAAGCGCTATAGTTGTCGTAAAAATCCTGAATAACACCGGCGTCATACATTGAGCAACCGCATAACGGACAGTTTTTACTTACTGTAACAAGACTATTGCACACAGGACATACGGACATAATTAGATCACCTTCTTGGATTACGTTATTTAAATAGCTGCCCAAAACCATTGACAACCACGATGCTTAAATTGTAATATGCGCTGGAAAGGTTGCCGTTATGAACAAAGAGGGAATACTGTCTTTAAAAAACCGGGATGTTTTTCGGAGGTTACTTTGATAACAAGACTTCCTTTAAGAATTGGAGAAAATGTTGCGGTTGAGATTACTGGCCTGACTCATGGCGGGGACGGTGTCGGGCGCCATATGGGCGTAACTGTCTTTGTGCCGCTTACCGTTCCCGGTGACAAGGTTATAGCTGAGATATCGGAAATAAAGAGGAATTTTGCCCGCGGCAAACTTAAGATGATTTGCGCCGGAGCACAGTCGAGGCGTGAACCGCTTTGTCCAGTTTATGCCCGCTGCGGGGGGTGCGGGCTCCAGCAAATGGCTTACGAAGAACAACTCAAGCAAAAAACCCGCATGGTGAAAGATAGCCTTGCCCGTATTAGCCGCCTGTACGAGGTTGAGGTTAAAGAAACTATCGGTACGGAATACCCCTGGCATTATCGAAATAAGGCCAGCTATCATGTGGAAGAAAAGCAGGGTGGTGTGTCGCTGGGTTTTTATGAAAGAGGCACTCACCGTCTGGTTTATAATGCGGACGAAGAGGGAATAGCCAGGAATGGCCCCAGGTGCCTGCTGGTGGATGAAGACTTGAATAAAACGGCTGAAGTAATTGAAACAGTTTTAAATAAATACCGGGTGGAAGTGTATAAGCATCGCCGGCGCCGTGGATTGCTAAGACAGGTTGTTTTACGAAAAGCAAACGCCACCGGTGAGTGCATGGCCGTTTTGGTCACGGGACCGGGAGAGTGGCCGGAAGAAAAGACTATTGCCGCTGATTTGTTAAAACAACTGCCGGCGTTGACATCTTTGATTAGGAACATCCATCACGGTCCCGAAGGAATAGAGATGGGGCTTGAAAATAGGCTTCTGGCCGGTCAGGAATACATGACAGACTGTATCGAAAGCCTCGCTTTTCGCATCTCAGCCGCTTCATTTTATCAGGTAAATCCCCACCAGACGCCTGTGCTGTATAATAAAGCGCTTGAATACGCCGGACTGACCGGTGGGGAAACAGTTGTGGACGCATACAGCGGCACTGGCACAATTGCCCTTTTTTTCGCGGGGCATGCCGGAATGGTGTACGGACTGGAAGTGGTGCCCGGGGCGGTGGAGGATGCCAGAGAAAACGCATTGTTAAACGGAATAAAAAACGCAGAGTTTCTGCACGGTGAAGTGGAAAAGCTCCTACCCGCACTGGCCACGCAAGGGCTTCGCCCTGATGTCGTGGTGCTGGACCCGCCCCGCCGGGGCTGTCGTGTTGCCGCCCTGGAAGCGCTGGCAGATATGGAAGCCCCGCGGGTTGTATATGTGTCATGCGATCCCGGCACGTTGGCCCGGGACTTGGGCTATCTGGCCGGTAAAGGATACGCGATTGAAGAGGTGCAGCCGGTGGATATGTTTCCGTGGACGACGCATGTGGAAGCCATAGTCCTGTTGCAACGTCAGAAACCTTGATAAATAAAGAGGTCGCGAGATTATAAGTGGAAATATGCTTTGACGTGAGTGAATGCCCTCACGTCTTTTTTTTTGGTAGAATATAAATGGGATACCCATTTTACATAGATAATTAAGGAAGGCAAATGAAAAATGTAAGGATTATACCTGCTATACCCAAAGAAAACAAAATGCTCAAAGTTGCCGCCTATTGCCGGGTCAGTACATCCGGACCGGAACAACTACGCAGCCTTGAAATTCAGATAAAAACCTACACCAAGTTTATACAAAGCCATCCTGATTGGATTATTGCAGGAGTGTTCCATGACATTGAAAGCGGTTTGCGCCGAAGTGGCAGAACCGGACTGGACAAAATGCTCAAGAAAGCGGCGAAAGGAAATATCGATTATATTATCACAAAGTCAATCAGTAGGGTATCAAGAGATACTGTGGAGGTTTTGAAAATTATAAGATTTTTAAGAGAGCGAGGGATCAATATGCATTTTGAAAATGAGAAGCTGGATTCAATCAATGTGGACAAAGAATTTGAGATTGCACTGAGGGGTATGCTGGCGCAGGATGAGAGTCGGAATACTAGCGAAAACATTCAGTGGGGTTTTCAGCGCAAGTTCGATAAGGGTGATATCTTCACGAAGTATAAAAATTTCATGGGATACACTTGCGTAGACGGCGAGATTGTTATTGTTCCGGAGCAAGCGGAAGTGGTCAGAAATATATTTGATTTGTATTTAAAGGGATTGACGTTCGGGCAGATAAAATCTTATCTGGAATCTCAGGGGGTTAAGACCGTGACGGGCAAGGAGCATTGGGACACGACAACGATCCAGAAGATGCTAAAAAACGAGAAATACAAAGGCGATACTTTGCTGCAAAAGACTTTTACGGAAGACTATATGACAGGTAAGAAAGTCAAGAATATTGGACAACGCAGCCGGTATTATGTAAAGGACAGCCATCCGGCTATTGTTTCTGCTGAAGTGTTTGGTAAAGTACAGGAAGAAATGGCTAAGCGTGCAAGATTACTTCATAATGATGATGGCACAATAGAATCCAGCGCTAGTAAATATAACGGGAAATACCTTTTGGGGAATCTACTTGTCTGCGGTAATTGTGGAGCATCTTATCGGAGAAGAACGGAAAGGGGTAAGGTGGTCTGGAGGTGCGCGACAAGAATTGAAAAGGGTAAAGAGGCATGCTCCCATTCCCCCACCTTGTGTGAAGTGTGGGTTAAGAACATTCTTGGCAAAATGGTTTACGAGAATGGCGCTTATGATGAAAACATTATTAGAGATAATGTTGATAAGATTCTGATTTTTGATAAGCATATAGAAATTCGTAACATAGATGGTTCTAAGATAAATGTTTCAATTTGATTGTTTTTTTGTTCTGTATATACTATAATTTGGATATGCAGAGTTGTGTCAAAAATTGTAATGGCGGGGAGGTGTTTTGTTGAATCGATCTCCATTAAGGTATCCTGGTGGTAAAAGCAATATTACTCCATTAATTAAATTTATTATTAAGAAGAAAAGTGCCAATGCGCTTGATTGTTTTACATATATTGAGCCATTTGCAGGCGGCGCAGGAGTCGCGGTAAACCTTCTCCTCGACGGCGTGGTTTCTTCTGTTGTAATAAACGACTATGATAAAGCAATCTATTCTTTTTGGAGAGCACTAAAAGATGAGACAGATGCCCTTATAGAATTAATAAGAAGAACCCCAGTTACGGTCGAAGAATGGTATAAACAAAAGAATATTTACTTGGCAGAAAATCGAAAATATTCATTGAAATTAGGTTTTGCTGCCTTTTTTCTTAATAGAACTAATCGTTCAGGCATCCTTAATGCAGCAGGACCCATAGGGGGTTATGAACAAAAGGGTACGTATTTGATTGATGCTCGGTTTAACAAAGAAGTATTAATAGAACGCATACAAAATATTGCGGCTCACAAAAAGCATATTTTTATATACAACAAAGAAATCAGGAGTTTCATAACCCAAATACTGCCTAAATATAGGAATCATGCATTTGTGTACTTTGATCCACCGTATTTTTCAAATGGGAAAAGACTGTACAAGAATTTTCTTAAACATGAGGATCATGCTGAAATTGCGAGATATATAAGTCAAAATGTTTTGTGTGATTGGATATTGACGTATGATGACGCTCCTCAAATTCATGATATTTACTCACAATATCAATATACCGCCAGAAAATATAATTTGAATTATAGTGTAGCGAATAAGGGAAAAGGAACCGAGTTGTTATTATTTAAATCGCCAGAACTGTTGCCGACAAAGCAGGAGATGGATTCATATCTGAGGCATTTAGCAATTAGTACATATTAAGGTGGGGCTAGAAGATGTATAAAAGCATCAAGATTAGGGATTTCAGGCTATTCAAAGATCAGAAAATATTATTGGGTAAATATCTCACGATTCTGAGTGGTCGAAATTCTACAGGTAAATCTACAATCCTTGGAATGATTGCAAACTCTGGAGAACTAAAGAAGAAAGATGGAGTAACATATTTATTAAAACCTTTCCGAGCTGATTTTAGTGAGCTGTTTAAGGGTAGCAAGACATTTGATACTATTGGAGCAAACCGTTTTGAAATCACTTTATGTGATAAGGATGGTAATGTTTTTGACTATAGAAGTTTTAGAGCTGCTTGGCAACAAAAGGATAAAGATAGAAGGCACAAAACATTGACAGAGGATAAAAGTGAGACAGCAGAAGAACTTGATAAATCAATGAACGATATTCGTTCTGTAAAAAGAGATCGGTTCCGCATTATACCATTTAAGAAAGAAGATGGTAAACAAACTGAGGCCAAGTTTAACTACCCGGTTCTTTACCTTGGCTTATCACGTTTATTTCCTTTGGGAGAGTCTAGCGATGACTCAATAGCTACAAAAGCTATAAATTTTAAAAGTGAAGATCATAAGAACTGGTTTATCACTAATTATAAGTCTATATTGTCAATGCAGACGGATGTTAAGGATATAACAAATTACAGTATCGGCGAAACTGACAAAAAGAGTGGTATTGGGATAAATACAGATGAATACGATTATCTAACAAATTCATCAGGTCAAGACAATTTAGGTCAAATTCTTCTTGCATTGCTTTCTTTTCGAAAACTTAAAGAAGATAGTGGCACCGCTTGGAATGGCGGCATTTTGTTAATTGATGAAATAGAATCTACTCTTCATCCGGCAGCCCAGAATAGGCTGGTTCAGTTGTTTATTCAAGAAGCACGCGCAAATGAGCTTCAAATTGTCCTGACAACACATAGTATAAGCCTAATTAGGGATATTTGTGGCAAAACTGCATATAATAAACACGATGATAACGTGAATAACGATATTGAGCTTTATTACCTCACGAACGCTAATAGAAGGCTTGAAATAAAACGCAATATCACTTTCACAGAAATTGAGCGTGATTTGTCTGTGACTTCCATTGTCCAAAGTTACAATAAAGTTAAGGTGTATTCGGAAGATAGCGAAGCAAGGTGGTTTTTAAAATACTTGATTCCGGAATATTTGATTTATCTGGAGTTACTAGAAACAACCATCGGCTGTGACGAGCTTATTAATCTATATAATGCTGATATATCATATTTTGGAAATATCCTTATTGTTTTTGATGGTGACGTTTCGGAAAAGCAATTGAAGAAAATACCTGATCCTTTACGAGATAAGCTTGGAAATATAATTAAGCTTCCAGGCGATAAACGTCCTGAAGAAATTATTTATGAATACTTAAAAGACCTCCAGCCTGATGGAATGCCGAGACAAGCTCATTTGGCTTTACTTGGGATTATTTTAATGACCACGGGCCATTATCTGATGATTACAAATCAGAAAAGGAGCGTGAAAAATACAAGAAGTGGTTTATCGATCACAAGCCTTTTTTTGAATCGACCAAGCTGATAGACTTTTGGTTGCGTGACAATCCCGATATTGTAAGTTCTTTTAGGAAAGAATTTCAACTGACATACAATCGCATTGCAAAAAGAACTGCTGCTTCGGAGATGAGGTAGTACAACAGACTTGAAAGTTACCACATATAAGAAGTGTATAATTCAGAAGTAAATTGAAATATACCCTTCCACCAAGGGGGTACCAGACTGGTACGACATACTTATTATATCCTCAAGGCATGTGGAAGCCATAATCCTGTTGCAACAGCGGAAACCTTGATGAATAGCTGGTTTGAGGGATTATTGGAAGAAAAAATGCTTTTGCGTGAGAGGATGCTTTCACGTCTTTTCTTTTGTAAAATAT
>NZ_MVQM01000146.1:0-13352 GCF_002067195.1 Pelotomaculum sp. PtaB.Bin117
AAACATGTTCATTTTGGCCATCGACCAGGAGGAACCGTTCATTTCCTGCCCGTATAACGAAAGGCTTTTGATTAAACCGTTTTCCTTTTCCTTGGCTGTTTTTCCGGTTTTAATCAATAGGGAGCCGGAACCGCAGGTGGGGTCGTAGATGGTGTCGCTTATTTTGGGGTCGACAATGCGCGCCATTAGCTCCGACACTTCGGAGGGCGTAAAGAAAGAACCGGCTTTTTTGCCGGCTTGACTGGCAAACTCGCCGATCATGTATTCGAACGCTTCGCCTATTGTGTCGGAGACTACCTTGCCTTCCTCCGGCCTGATGGAAGAAGGGCTTAAGTCAAGGGACTCGAAATCTTCCAGCAACTCCCGCAAGCGGGTGTTTCTTTGCCTTTGATTGCCCAGCATGGCTTCACTGTTAAAGTCAATGTTCCTGAATATTCCCTTGAACAGGGCAGGATTGTCGTCTTCTATGCCGCGCAAAGCCGTATTGATAAGCTCCCCCAGATTATCTTTATATCTTTTGCCATAAAGCCAGGAAAAGCTTTGTTCTTCCCTGATGACAAAGGGAAGCCTGCTTATCGCTCTTTCCAGCCGCACCGGATTCTCGTATTTTTTTGTTAATTCCGCGACGTTTTCCAGGTAGGTGTCGCTCAGGTACTTAACAAAAAGCATCGGCAGGATGTAATCTTTATAGTTGGCCGCGTCGATAGCTCCCCTGAATGTATTCGCACCTCGCCAAAGCGCGGCCTCAATGTCTTTTCTGGAAGTCGCCATTATTATTCCTCCCTGGTATTTGCGTGACGCCTTTTATTACTGCCGCCATCAGCCTTTGATCCGCCGCGATTAAATCACCCAGCAGCCGTTTTCTTTTCTTGTGCAGCAGCCACATCCGGCCGATGGTTATTTGTCTTTCATATGTTACGGCGGGAATATCCAATGCCGCCAAAGCCTTTACGGATATGGAATTAATCGCGGCCACCGAACCGACAATATTGCCGTTCAGCAGGGCGATACCCTGATTTTCCAGCAGGCAGGCAATATAGGCGGGAAAATAGTTTTTCTGCAAGCGAATAATAATCAGGTTGCTTGAAAAGGTCGTATTCGGCACATCTTTCAGCACCAGCGTCGCCACATCCGGATTCAGCCGCTTCAGGATAATATCGTTTTTCCGGACAAAATAGCTCTTACTAATGGGAGTTTTTCTTTTTATTTCCGATGCGCTATGTATATCGTTAAAAACTCCCAAATGCTTCGGCTGAATAAAATTATATGTGATAAAACTTGCCTTGTATAGAAGCTCGTGTTGCCTGGCATCGGGCACACCATTGAATATGCCGGCGATTTCCCCCAGTTTTACGTTTTTTACAGCCGTCGCTTCCCACCCCCTTATCAGCGAACACCCGGCGGAATATGGTTTGCCACAGCCCTGCCGGCTAATATTCACCCTGGTAAGAGCACTTCCAAACAGGCCAGTTGTCACCTTTGCCACGGTTGTTAAGCCAATGCAGCGGCTGGAGATTGCTTAGATCATCCGTTCCGCCTTTGGCCACCGGCTTTTCATGGTCGATTTCCCAACCGAAGTCGGAGTCGATATTGCCATATTCGGAAAATCTAATCCATGCGCCGCAACGGTCTCTCCTGTACTCGCCCTCGTTGTACCCCGCAACGATGGTAGCCTTGTTCCATACGGCCAATATCGTCCGCGGTTCGAAAGATTCATTCACAAGCTTGCGGTTTTGTCGGTCTGCCACGGTCTCTCCTTTCCGAGACAAAGTGCTTCATCAGCAAGGCCATAAAACTACCTGTAATGACATGGACGCGCTGATTTCGGCGGCAGGCCCGGAAGCATCAATTCCGGGGCCTGTCTTTTTATCTCTACATTTTATACATTATCGCTCATGGGACAGGTTTGATACCATTAATTACATTATAACAAAATAATTGCCAAAGTCAACATTTTTATTTTTGTTAATCGCCAACATATCAAGATAACGTTATTTTTAGCGCAGCACATATGAATATTTACCGTTTTAGCCTGTTTGTCTCTTAACATAATGCCTATAAAAAATTCCTCTTTAAAATAAAAAAATAGGCTGGAATGCCTATTTCCCCATCCGCTTAAAGGTTTTAAAGGTTACCTGTCTGCCGGCTTTATAACTAGTCGAAAACGATTGCTACGAGGTCGTAAGGGATTATATGCTGCTCTATCAGCCAAGCTTATCTGGCAACCCTTTTCCTGTGAAAAAACCGCCCTAACTAAGTATAGTGACAGTTATCTCATTGTTAAGGAACTCCTTTGGAGCATTATTCCTTGTCAGCAGTCCTATACCGTCTCTGGGCAGCGCTTATATTAAATACCGGAACAATAAGCAGCATGCCCACAAAAAACAACGCCCCGGATATTTCGTACATGCCGACAAGAGAAAACCGGGTTTTCAGCCATCCGGCCAGACTCATCATAATTACCATGGCGCCCATGAACATCGGATTCAGCACCCCGTTCACCCGTCCCACAAATTTTTCTTCCGTCGCATTTAGAATTAACGTGTTTATTCCAGTGTGGATGCAAGGATAAAACAATCCGCTCAAGAATTGGAAACCCAGCGTTATAACCAGGCTGGTGGACAGCCCCACTCCCGCTACTGATATGGCGCTAACCAGAAGCCCCGTCGCGAGCAGTTTCTGCGCCGCAACTTTTTTTGAAAAACTGATGATGGCGCCGCCTCCCAGCAACATAGCCACACCATTAACCATCATCAGCCATTGCAAATTTTCTTTTGGCAAACCCAGCCGCTCAATCACAACAAAAATCCCAAGGGGTTGGATAATCCCGATCCCAAAGCCGGCGGCTATAAACACCCCGCCAAGCGCCGTCAACACTTTATTATGCCACACGTAGCGAAAACCGTCGGCCAGCTCCCTGGTGAAATCGTTTTCCGGCCTGTCATAATCTTTTTTATCAGGCGGTAAAAAAGTAAGCGCACCGGCCGACAGCAAAAAAGCCACCCCCATCACGCTGATTGCGGTATGAATGCCGAATCTCTGGTAAACAAAAGTGCCCAATAGAGGTCCCACGATCAAAAAAATAGCCATTAATGTTTGGAACATGGCCATCCCTACCTGGATTTGCTCCGCCGGCACGTGAACTTTAAACAATTTCATAGCTGAAGGCTGAGAAAACTGCGACAGAATGGCAGAAATGAAGGTAACCAGAAAAACTGCCTCCCATGTTCCAAAAATAATTGTCAACAGCACGATAAACACTGAAAGCGCGCTTAACAAGTCGCACAGCACCATAGTTCTTTTGGGGCGCCAACGGTCCGCGTATGTCCCGCCAATAAAGGAGAATAAAAATATGGGGGCAAATTCGGCGACAGAGATGAGCGAAACCGCGAAAGGGTTATTATCAGTACGCTCCATCACATACAACAGGATGGCAAAGTTACGCACCCAGATGCCAATTTGCAGCAAAATGCCCGAGAGCAAGATGGCACGAATAAATCGATTGCGGAAAAGACCGGCGGTTCCTTGCGTCAATGTTAAAATATCCCCCTTCTCTGAACTCAGGCATACTATGGCCTCCTCCAATTGCCACAATTGCCATTTCCTGTCTTTCATCCTTTTTATCGAGTTAATTTACTATGTCGAGAGAGCGCAATCTCAAGTTTTATCGGTTAATAAGGGAGCATCTGCGAAAAAATCCTCCTCCCGAGGAATTGCTGTCATCTTTTTTCATACCGCTTTTCAATTAGCCGACAACTCGTAAATTTGAATTTACTGTCGGGAAAACCCTATTTCAAAGGCAAGCAGGAGGACGGTTCGCATAGCTTCAGACGATTGACCCAGACGATTGTTAACGAGAACCGTCCCCATTGTCGTCTTGTCGCCCATCAATTGTCCTGAAAATAGGACTATTGTCCTATTGACGGATAATATTGTCGAATAATAAGATTATTTACAAGAAAGGGAAAACCTATCGAAAGATGGGGGCTCAAAGCCACGGGTCTAAAGCAGCCGCTATGATAGCCGGGCTACCAAATATCTTTGACAGAACTACCTTTCTCAGAAGGTAGTTTTTATTTTGCGTGCGGGTGTTCAAATGTCCGGCTTGTATTTATGGGTATCTTTGTGCATATATTAAAGAAAGGGTGCAAATTTGTTGATGCTGAAGAAAACAAAAGTTATTCCGCTTACGATTAAAATAACACCTTCACAAATAATCAGGCAAATCCCCCTTTTAATCAGACCGGAAATAAGAAAGATTAAAGAGTCATAAATATCTTTTTTGAACCAGGTTCTTTTCACGGGACACGGGGACATTTTAATACTTTCCAGTGGATCCGGTACCCATTCATCCAAACCAGTTCCCCAAATGCCTTCCCGTATTCTTACCATCTTCTCTTGTTTTTTAGTATGCTGTACAACAACCATCCCAGCGGCTTGCCCCATTTGCGCATTTTAAAGGCGCTGAATAATAATCCAGCCAACAACAGCACACCAACTAGCGATACTCCACCTATTAATATTATCAAGGCGAAAATTTTTATCATCAATAAAACCTCCCAGCATTATCTTCATCATGTGATGAGTTGACTGCCTAATCTCATTGGTATCGGTTCTCCGATAGCCACCAAATTATATTACTTTTTACTGAACATGGTCAATGGTTTGGAAAATCATCATACCGGAGCCATAGTTGTTTATGGTAGTATTATAAAAAGGGGGAATAAACAATGGAGCTGGAAAAGATTGATCACATCTGTATTGCAGTTAGAGATGTCGGCAAGGCGGAGGAACTATTTGCCAAGGCATTTGATTTAAAGGCCGTAGACCACTATATTGATGAAAATGAAAAAATAAATGTGGCCAGGTTTATGATCGGAGAAGTTGCCTTTGAAGTCATGGAATCCACCAGCCCTTACGGTGAAGTAGCCAAATTCATTGAGAAAAACGGCGAAGGAGTTTTCTTAATATCCTTAAAAGTACCGGATGTGGCAAACAGTATGGAAGAGCTTAACAATAAGGGCTTTCCTTTAATTGATAAAAAGCCGAGAAGGTGGCGTGAAAGCAACTTTGCTTTTTTAAATCCAAAGGGCTTTGCCGGAGTTTTGATCGAACTCATTGATTAAAAAAACAGCCCTCTTTACCCTTGCTGTTTCACCAACAAGCCAGTGGCGAAAGCCATCTATGCAACTTCATGACATTCATACTCTAACCGGGCATCCCTGCGATGCCCGGTAATATATTTATTTAAATTTACCACTGTCTGCAAATCCTCGTTATTAGTGTAAGTATAATAGTCAATATTTTTTGGTAAACATATAAACACATATATGAAGATCTGCAAAAATGAGGTCTATTCTTATGAAACAGCTCGCTCCTTCCTTCATAAAAGAAGCTGATTTACAAAAAGAAGCTGACCAGGCCCTTAGAGAAAGCTGGATAAACGATATTGTATTCACCTGGCATTGGTGGCTATTAGTGGCCTTGTTTATTATACCCTGGTTAGTTTGGTGGAAAGTTGTTGACCGTAAGAGAATATTTGAAATTTTAACATACGGCTTTATGGTAATGATTGTGACATCATTATTAGACGCTATAGGTGTTGAGTTTGACTTGTGGGAGTATCACTATCAGTTCATTCCATTGTTAGATGTTTTTATAGTTTATGATGTTTCGGTAATCCCAGTTATTTATATGCTTGTTTATCAATACTTCCACACATGGAAATCATTTATTTTTTCTAATATAGTTGTATCCGGCTTATTTTCGTTTGCTTTAGAACCAATATTGATATGGCTAAATTATCATCACTTATTGGCGTGGGAATATTTTTATTCTTTTCCAATATACATTGCCATAGCCATTGTTTTAAAGTATCTTGTAGGCATATTAAAAAAGGTAAGCATCAATCAATAAGGCAAATCTAGAAGAAAAAGGAGGCCGAAACCTCCTTTTTAACGGGCAAAGACATGACCCCCGATCCGGGTGATAATTTCCCTGGTGTAGACCCACTCACTGGAAGACTTGGCGGGGTTCCAGAAATACAGGGCTCCCCCGACCGGGTCATTGCCGTTTACCGCTTCCGAAGCCGCCTGCAAGGTCTCTGCAGTCACAGGACGCAGGTACTGCCCGTTGCTCACCGATTCAAAAGCGTCCCTTTCATATATGACCCCCGGGATTGTTTTAGGAAAATCCGGACTCTCGGTCCGGTTCATGATCACGGCGCCGACCGCCACTTTACCGCTGTAGGGTTCTTCCGCGGCCTCTCCTTCAATCACCTGGGCGAGCAGTACAACGTCGCTGCGACTAACATCGCCGCCACGGGATACCTCCCCGCCTTCCCCCTCGCTTGCCGGACTGTTTTCTTCCCCCGGCCGCGCCGCTAAACCCTGTTCGGGCAACAGCGCGGTTGCCTGCTGTTCTTTTTTTACCGGTCCGGTCAGGGTTTTAAACAACGTGACCGGGTGGAGGGCCAAACTAAGGGGAATCAGGAACAGCCCCAAAAGAAAGTATACCTTTTTATTTAATTTCTCCTTAAACATTAATTTCTTCGCAGAGCTTAATTTCTCCGATAATCTCCATTTCATCATAAATTCCATCCCCTTCCATTTCATTTCCCGGGGGCACAGGTAGGTAGTATAACGTAAGACACGCTTCCTGTCAAAGGCATATTAAGGGAAAAAAAGAGGGCAACAACTTAATTGACCGTAGTCACCAGCCTGTCGCCCATTAAATTTGGATTATGATTATATGCTTGCTCGATGTTCTTTGCTTTAAAAGTGATGCACGTCGTTTTTTATGTTAAAGGCTGGTTTTAGATTGTCAAAAATTGTTAAGAGATGTATACTTTTGGTTGAAATAGAATATCGGAGAAAAGAGAAAAAAATGATACTCCCGCATTATGAAATAATTGATAAGTTAGCTGAAAGCCAACAAGCTGCTATTTTCAAGGCATGCCACAAAAAAGCTCCGGAACGGCTGCTAATCCTCAAGATTCTGAAAACAGCCTTCCTGTCAGAATATAAGAAAACCCAATTCAGGCAGAAGATCGAACATCTCAGGGTTTTAAACGATCCGCTTATTATCACACCCATCGAATTCAGCGCGAAAGATGAGACCTGCTTTATAACCTACGACTATTTTGACGGAGTACCGCTCAATAAGCTGACAGAAGCGCATTCCGAAATTTGCTTAAACGTTTATTTCAACATAGCCTGCCAGCTCGCCCGGGCTTTGGATAAAGTTCACGAAGCAGGGATTATTCACGGCGGCATCAAACCGCACAATATCCTTGTCAACCCCGGCACGCTCGAAATCCGGCTGATAGATTTCATCAGCGCAGTTGATGTGAGAGATGTCAGTCATTTCATTTACGACCGTTCTTTTGTCAGGGGCACCCTGTCCTATACCTCCCCGGAACAGACCGGGCGCATCAGCCACAGGGTGGTTTTTTCTTCGGATCTCTATTCTCTCGGAGTGGTATTCTACGAAATGCTGACCAGCCGTCTCCCGTTCTTATCTGATGATCCCCTTGAATTGATCCATTCCCATCTGGCCGAAGAAGCTTCTCGCGTCCATGAATTAAACCCGGACATCCCCCCTGCTTTAAGTAAAATCGTCGCCAAATTGATGCTCAAGGAGCCTGAGAAACGCTATCAAAGCAGCAAGGGGCTCCTTGCCGACCTCTTACGGTGCCGGGATGAATACTCGTCTACGGTACGATACGCGAATTTCCTCTGGAAAGTTCTGTTTACACCCACAGGGTTACCTTCATCTCCAAGATGGTCGGCCGCGAGCACGAAGCTGAAATCATCCTTGAAGAATACGAGCAGGTCGCCCGGGGGACATTTCGCTCGCTGCTCATCTCCGGGTTGTCCGGAATCGGCAAGACCCGCCTGATTCAGGAGCTGCAAAAGCCGATTGTAAAACACAAGGGCTATTTCACGGCAGGAAAATTCGACGCATACCGGAAAAATATTCCTTACGGTTCGCTTATCCAGGCTTTCAGAAATTTAATGCGAACCTTTCTCACCGAAAGCGACAAAAGGGTTGCGCGCTGGAAAAAAAGAATTTTGAATGCCGTGGGCCAAAATGGAAAAGTCCTGACGGATGGTCCAGGAAGCGGCGTTATCCGCCATACCGGCGGAAAGGCGCCGCCGGATCCACCGGCAGGTGGGCAACCACCTCCTTGCCGCTGTTCCGGAGGGCTCTGTGGACATCGAAAAACTCGAAAACCTGTTCACTATTGTTTCCCACCTCAATCTGGGGAGGGAAGATAATCCGGACGCAAAAACAGCGTATTTATTGTCCGACCTCAACTACCACGCCGGCAACAAGGCACTTGGGTCCCTCGCCGCGGAAGCGGCAAATGAGTATTTCAATCTCAGCAGGGAACTGCTGCCGGATAACTGCTGGGAGGACGATCACTATAAGCGTACTTTCAGGATATTCCAAAAAGCGGCAAAGACTGAGCTTATGTGCGGCAATTACGTAAATTCCGAAAGACTGCTCAACCATCTGCTGGACCATGCCAAAACCGATCTGGACAAGGCGGAATGCCTGGCGGAGCAGACTACCACCCTGTCATCCATAGGCAATTTTATCAAGGCTATCGAGACGGCCAACAGGGGACTTGCCTATTTCGGCAAGTCCATCCCGGACAGTCCGGATGAAGCGGACAGGAGACGGCAGGAGTTGATGGCTGAGATTGCCTCAAAGAACATCGATGTCTGGGAAACCATGCTGAACATGCCTTTTACCACCGACAGGAGGAGCAAGATCGAGCTCGCCTTTTACAGCGAGCTTATTCCCGACCTGTATATGTCCGGCCTCGTGCCGCAGCTCTACCTCGCGGCCGCGCAGTCAACCCAGCATTGCCTGTCGGGGGCCATGGATGAATCTGTGATTTATTCTTTCAGCATCATGGGGCTTCAGCTTGGAGAACAGGAAGATTTTATGCCGGCGTTCAGGTACGAGAACCTTGCCCGCGAACTGTCTGCCAAATACCCGAATACCTTCGGCGCCACCCGCGGGATGAACGGGATCGTCTGGTGCAACATGCACTCGAGAAGTCACCCGGGAGAGATTGTGGACTATTGTCTCAAGTCGATCCAGTGCGGAAAGAACTGCGGCGACCTGTACAATGCGGGTCTTTCATATGGCCCCTTGATGTGGAACCTTCAGGTCCAGGGAGCGGACCTGTCTATTATCGATGACTATGCCAGGGAGTGCCTTCAATTCTCCAGCAGGTATCATCTGTCTTTTTCCGTAGGCCTTGCCGAGGCTATGCTGGCGGGCTGGATCGAGCCCATGAAGAAGCAATATGCACCGGTATCCATGGCAGAAAAGCTAAGGCAATGGGAACAGGATAACCACATCGCCTCAGCAGGGAGTTATTATGTCCATATGGCCCTGGCGCATTATTATTTGGGAGAGCATGAAAAGGCCGGGGAGTGCCTTGCCGGGGTCCGGAAGTATCTGTCGGGCCTTACCGACAACGTGCTGAAGAGACAGTGGCATGTCTTCCTGGTATTAAACGCGCTCAAGCTGTATGAAAAGGGCCTGCGCTTCAAGAGTGAACATGAATTGCTGGCGGAAATCCGGCCACTGATCAAAAAAGTTAAGAAATGGGCCGCGCTGGGACCTTTATTGAAACCCTATCTTGCCTTTCTTTATGCCGAACTGGAAAGAGTCACCGGCGGGTTTAAAGATGCCCGGAGTCTTTACCTCGACGCCATAGACGCCGCACATAAACAAAAGTATACGCTTCTGGAAGGTCATCTCAACGAATGTCTGGGGGAGCTTCTCCTGCAGGCAGGTCAGTGTTCCGAAAGGCTATATTTAGCCGAGGCGGCGCGTTTGTACAAGAAATGCCGCGCAGAACGAAAAGAGATCTACCTCATCAAGAAATATCCCGAGTATTTTGAGGAGGAAAAAACTTCTTACCAGCACATCGAGGCGGCGTCTCCTTCCCGTCTCCTTCCCGACCTTGATATCGAATACCTTATGAAGTCATCCCTCGCCATTTCCGCTGAAATAGAGCAGAACGCCCTATTGAAAAAGATCATGAACGTGGTTATCGAGAGCTCGGGGGCGCAGCACGGTTATCTGCTAATAGCAGAAGAAGGCAACCTGTTTATCCGTGCGGCAAGTCATATCTCGGAGAAGCAAGCAGTACAGACATTTAATCAAAAACTGGAGGATGCTGAAGATATCTGCAAAGCAATTGTCCGTTATGTCTACCGGACCGGAGAGAAGCTGATCCTGAACGACGCCTCTAATGAAGGTATGTTCAAAGACAATCCCGAGGTCCAGCAGATGCAAATGCGCTCTGTCCTCTGTCTGCCGGTGCTTAAACAAGCGAGGATGATCGGGATATTATACCTGGAAAACCGTCTGTCGGATGGAGTATTTACTTTAAAAAAGAAGCAGATGACGGAGTTGCTGACGTCGCAGGCGGCGATTTCTCTTGAGAATTCCCGGCTGGTGGAGGAAATGAAAAAGGCGGAGGAGGCACTGCGCGGAGCAAAAGAAGAGTTAGAGATGCGGGTGCGGGAGAGAACCGCGGAACTGGCAAGAGCTAACGCACTTCTTGAAAGGGACATTACCGAGCGCAAGCGGGCTGAGGAGTCCGTGAAGCTAGAACGGCAGCGGTTCAATAATGTCCTGGAGATGCTGCCGGCTTATTTGGTGCTGTTGTCGCCGGATTATCATGTGCCCTTTGCCAATCGCTTCTTCCGGGAGCGCTTCGGCGAGTCCCGCGGCCGGCGCTGCTTCGAGTATCTGTTTGGACGCAGCGAGCCCTGCGAGATTTGCGAAACCTATAGCGTCCTGAAAACCATGGCGCCCCATGAGTGGGATTGGACCGGCCCGGACGGCCGCAATTACGATGTCTTCGACTTCCCCTTCACCGACGTGGACGGCTCCACCCTCATCCTGGAGATTGGCATCGATATTACCGATCGCAAGAAGGCAGAGGAAGAAATTAAAAAGCTCAACAGGGAGCTCGAACAGCGCGTTAACGAACGCACAGCCCAGCTTGCAACCGCCAACAAGGAACTGCACGCCAGTGAAGCACACCTGCAGATAGCCCTGCATGAAAAAGAGACACTTCTCAAAGAGATACACCACCGCGTCAAAAACAACCTGCAGATCATCCACAGTATGCTAAATCTTCAACTTCCTTATATCAAAGACCAGCAGGCCATTGAGCTGTTCAAGGAAAGCCAGAACCGCGTTTACTCGATGGCCCTTATTCACGAAAAGCTGTACAAATCCGAGTCGTTGGCAAAGATCGATCTTGCCGGATATATTCGAAGCCTTACAACCAACCTGTTCCTTTCTTACGGTGTGAGCGAGAGAGTTATAAAACCGAAAATAGATATTGAAAACCTTACACTCAATATTGATACGGTAATACCCTGCGCTTTGCTCATCAATGAACTTGTTTCAAATTCGCTGAAACATGCCTTTCCGAATGCTTCGGCATATGGAGGCAAAACGTATGAAATCCGCATTGACCGGCGCCATGGCGCCGGCAATAAATTTATACTGACCGTCAGCGACAATGGCATCGGCCTGCCGGAGGACTTCGAGATTCAGAATTGCAACTCACTGGGGCTGAAGCAGGTAAGCGTGCTGGTAAAACAACTTAAGGGCGCTATTTACCTCAATACAAGCAGCGGGACCGAATTTACGATTATATTTACGGAATTAACGAGAGAAGGGAGAATGACATAATGTCTGACGCAAAGATACTGATTGTGGAAGACGAAGGTATTGAAGCACTTGACTTGCAACATAGACTGACAGGCTTGGGATACACTGCTCCTGATATCGTATCTACCGGAGAAGAAGCCATCAAAAAAGCAGAGGAGACAAATCCCGATCTGGTGTTGATGGATATAATGCTGTATGGAGAAATGGACGGAGTGGCGGCCGCTAAAAAGATCCAGGCCCGCTTCGATATTCCGGTTGTATATGTCACCGCATATGCGGATGAAAAAACACTGCAACGTGCCAAGATAACAGCGCCATACGGCTATTTAGTCAAGCCTTTCAGGGAAAGAGAATTGTACATAACTATCGATATGGCGCTGTACAAGCACAAAATGGAAAGGAAATTAAAAGAAAGCGAGAAATGGTTCTCCACAACGCTCAGGAGTATCGGAGACGCTGTGATTGCCACCGATAAAAACGGGCTGATCACATTCATGAACCCGGTTGCCGAGCAATTAATGGGTTGGCAGCTGGAAGAGGTCTTAAATAAAAAACTGACAGAGGTACTCAAAATAATTAACATGTACTCGCGTAAACCCGCAGAAAATCCGGTAACAAGGGTACTACTTGAAGGTTTTACCGTAGGTCTGGCAAACCATACCTTGTTGATAACCAGGCACGGTAAAGAAATACCGATAGATGACAGCGCCGCACCCATCAAAGATGACAAGGATAACATTAGCCTAACTTATATGACTAACTCAGTTTCCCTGTTAATTCAAGCCAATTCTTTTCCCAAGAGCGGGATGATAATGGGTATCTTTTGCCCAAGCGTTAGCCCGCTCCGTATACCTTTCCTGCTAAAACGCCGATAAGGACGGAGCTGCATTGGCTTCTGAGGTTAGCCCGCGCGGCTGTGGAGCGCGTTATGCCGCCGCCTGAATCTGCTCCTGGAAAAGCTTTCGCTTAACAAGCGGCGGGAGGTTCTGCTCATTTGACGTATGCCTTCTTTTTCTATTGTAGTAGGTTTCTGTCCATTCAAAGATATAATGCCGAACCTCAGCCCTGTTCATCTTATATACTGGTAGGCGATAGATAAGATCTTTTTTCAGTGTGGCAAAAAAGCTCTCCATCCGGGCGTTGTCAAAACAGTTGCCTGTCCGTCCCATGCTCTGTCTGAACCCTTTATTGGCAAGTGTTTCCCTGAATAAGTGAGAGGTAAACTGGCTCCCTCGGTCGGAATGAACAATCAGCCCCTCGGTCTTTCCATAACGTTTTACGGCGCTGTTCAGCGCTGATGTGCATAACGGTGTCTTCATGTTGATGTCCATGGAAAATCCGACAATGGAAGCATCAAAACAGTCTAATACGGCGCATAGATAGAGCTTGCCGTCCAGGCATTTCATCTCGGTGATATCGGTCAGCCATTTGGTATTGGGGGTCTCCGATTTGAAATCACCTTTTAATAAATCCTCCGCCGGTAGTGCCTTCGGATTTGCTTTGGTAATTCCGTGAGGTTTGCGCCGTTTCTGCAGCAGTCCATACTCGCGGCAAATGATGTAGCCCTTGCCGTAGCTCGGTTTTAACCTTTCAGATAATGCTTCAATCATGCTTCTTACTCCATATGCGGGATG
>NZ_MVQM01000147.1:0-24526 GCF_002067195.1 Pelotomaculum sp. PtaB.Bin117
TTTTGGTCACTTTATCCGTCAAAACATGGACAACTTATACCAGCTGTTTTTGGTCATTATGCGGTAGCATTAACACCATGTCAATACCCGGGTAGACTTCGCCAAGGCTCACCTTGTTATAGTTAGGAATATTACTATGCCACTTGCTTTTATCGTTACCAATAAAGTAGTTGACTTTGGCTTGGGACGGATCATTTCCTTGTGGTAAAATGCTTAAGGCTCCCACGAGTTGTTCCTTAAGAGACCAGCCGTTTGTAATTTTCGGTAATGATTCTCTCTTTAATAAATGCTATGATGATTGCTTCTGCTCAGCTTTATTTTCGGACTGCTTCTCAATTTTCGGAAGAGAGTATACGATTTCACCTTTTTTTGTAATAAAAACGGTACCTCCAAAAGTCTTAGCTAAAAATTTAACCGAGTTGTTTTTTACTTGTCCTTCATTCGCAACAAATGGAATCTGTACACAGGATGCTTTTTCAAAGATAGATCCTTTATCTTGTTGATTATCCAACGAATCAACAGAAAGATTATTATTTAGTGATATAAATTTCTCCTCGGCTTCTAAATTTGCAGGATAAATTACCGCATTAATTGAAAACAAGATAGTTAAGAGAAATAGCCACTTAATACACTTATTAATACTTATTATCATTTAACAATCTCCCATCCTTATTATTGTTATATGTTGTTAATAAAACTAATCAATAAAAGCCAGGATGCGAAATATAGCCCGGTTTTTATTACCGCCAAACTATCCTTTCCACGCCGGGAGGCATATCCATTTCTAGATATACCTTATAGATCATCCGCCATAGCCAAAAGCCGTAGGGAAGGTGATTCGGATAAATTATTTAATTCATGATATTAATAACATACTTTCTACAATATTTTATTTTTTCCTGCTAATTCCATGGTAATTTTTACCGACATAACTATAATTAATTCGACAATCTTTTTATTAAGGGGAAAAGGCTTCTGGAAACCCTTTGTTGATGGATTTCTAGAAGCCCTTTCTTAGTTAAAAGCATAAAAACAGAGGGAAGGAGGAACAGGTCCCTTATCCCTCCTTCCTTGCCTGTTGAATTTATCTGGTTTCAATGCCTTTGCCCTTTTCCATCGTCAGTTTTTCCAGGATCGCTTTCAGATCATCAGGCAGCGGTGCTTCGAATTCCAGGTGTGATCCGGTGCGGGGGTGTTTAAAGCCCAGCGCCGCGGCATGAAGAAATTGCCCGTCCAGCCCGAAATGGGGACGGGTGGGACCGTACTTGGGGTCGTCCACAACCAGGTGGCCGATATAAGCCAGGTGCACCCTGATTCTGGTGAGTACGCCCGGTTTCCAGCCTGAGCTGGATATATGTGTAACCGGCAAACCGTTCAAGCACGTTATAATACGTGACCGCTTGCTTTGAGTTCCTGTCCAGTACGGCCATCTTCTGCCTGTTCCTGGGGTCGCACCCGATTGGAGCATCCACCAGATGCCGGCGTTTAACCTGCCGGTCCTCTAATTGCCCGGCCAGGCTGGAATGCGCGGCATCATTTTTGGCAGCCATTATCAGTCCGAGGTATCTTTATCCAGCCTGTGCACGATGCCGGGCCGCACTACACCGTTAATCCCCTGGGAGGCAAGGGGGGGGAGGCAAGGGGACGTTTTTTTTGCTTTCTTGATTAGGCATTAATACTATGTTTTGATTCTATATAGTCATCTGAGTAATCTGTCGTTGTGTTGCTGGTAATAGTTGCCCAATATTGATATAATCTTAGTTGTAGAAGATTCCTGTTGGTCGATTACTCTCATTAAGATGTAGTAAACATTACTTTCACATTATTCTTTTACTTGTCTTACTACCAAAATATTCCTCAAATAAACGGAAGCAAAAAGAACGTCCCCTTGCTTCCCCTTAGGGTATGATTGTAGGGGAGCGCTCCCGGGAACAAGATATTGAAGTTAATGTTTGCACCGCCGAGGCCGCCATGCGTTTGGACGAACCCAGGCAGTTCAGCCTGGAAGAAGCGCTGGAGTATACCAGCTGTGACGAACTGCTGGAAATCACCCCAAAGAACTTACGGTTACGCAAGAGAGTTCTCAGCAAGCACGATCGCCAGAAAAGCATAAAAAACTTTTAAACAGTACTGCAATCCGTCAGGTTCCTTTTTTGACTCGCCACCATGAAACTGCTTACTTCAACCAGGAGATAAAGGCGGTGAATGTTTTAATTTTTTTCCATAAAGACAAATTTCGACACATTCCCCGAAGGTAACTATACAGCAAACGTCAAATATATGCAAAATATAGAAATGAAACCATTTATTCGTTTTGCTATTCAAGCATTAGAATATTAGGGGGGATTTTTTTCATTTGAAAGTCGAAACAATTGTTGAAAAGTTAAAAAACGGCGATATTCAGTCGTTGAGATTTGTTTATGAACTATTTTACAAACCGGTCTTCCGCGCGGCATATTTTATTTTAAATGATACCAAACTAGCTGAAGATTGCGTCCATGAGGTATTTTTGAAATTACATAGCAAAATAGAGCAGCTTGAAGAACCTTCAAAACTGGAAAACTGGATGTGCCGTATGGCTTCGAATATAGCATGGGATATGATCCGCGACCGTACCAAAAATATGCTTTCCGCCAAAGCCAAATGGTCTAATGAAGCGAATCCATCGAATCTCCCTGAAGATATTTTATTGGAATCAGAAGAAAAAGAAGTAATAAAACAATATATTCAACAACTCCGCCCTGATCACAAGCGTGTAATATACTTTAAATATTACCTGAATATGTCCGACTATGAAATAAGCACAGCCTTGGGCATACCAGTCGGCACGGTTAAATCCCGTCTTTTTTACGCCAGAAAAGAAATTAAAAAAAAATTGGGAATAGAAGCTCAGCTTAATCAAAATCTTGTTGACTTATAAGAACGGGAAGGAATGAACGACAGTGAAAAAATACTCAGGGTTCAAACTCGAAAAACTTATGAAGGACACTGTATGCGAAATGGTTAATTCCGCTCCACCGCCCCCGCTGGAAGAATCGTGGGCAAAATTAGAACAAAGGCTATTGGAGCAACATCGGTTAAACAATCCTCCCGGGACAAAGACGAAAAATTCATTATCTAAAAGTATGTTTATTGCGGCAGGAATTATTATGATTTTTATATCATTATCCATGTCTTTTCCCGGAGGGGCAGCCAATATTGTGGAAAATCTAATTGATAGAACGCAGGTAAATGTCGGAACACAACCGGCGCCGCAGGAAGATTTTAGAGAAGTTGCCGTAATGCAGGAAAAAATTCTCACTCTGGAAGAAGCTAAAGCTGCCGCGCCCTTTTCCATTTTAATACCCGAATACATACCTTCAGACTACAATCTTGCCCAGGTTAAATATCAGGAGATGGCAAATACTACCGGATTAGTTACTTTGAAATACATCGGCCCCGGCACCAGCTACTTTATAATTACCGAGATGAATACACCGGAAGGCTTTGTCCAAGGATACGGATTTGATACGGAAGACGCCGTCGCACAGGATATTAAAATCGGAGAAGCCGTCGGTCAGCTTATATCTTATAAGAATGAAAAGATTAGAGTCAATTGGATCCAAAAAAACATTGTATACGGGCTGGAAGGGAAAGTACCCAAAGAAGATGTTCTGAAAATAACCGCATCAATGAAAAAAGCTTCACCAGAAAAGCATATCCCAATTAGTCATACTATTTAGCAAGTTTCCTGGTGCATGGCATGCATGGCGCAGCAACAAGAAAAACAACGTTTTCATTTACAAGCTCCTCTTTCGGATCAGTCACAACTATTGACCAACTGACCAACCGGAGCTCACTGCTTGCATGATGTTGTTCTTAGTATAGCTGGATGTTTTATAGCGATTCTTTAATCTGATACTTCTTTGTCAGCTTCTACTTTTCTATCAAATTCTTCAACTTCTGTACGTTTCACATATCCATTAGTCCCATCCACCCCTGTTGCCGCAATTAAATCCGGCTCTGTTTCTGGAGAAGTAGCATTCGTTAGAGAGCCATACGTCTGACCATACTGGTTAAGGTCGGCGCGCATAAAAAGCAAGCACGCAAGGAAGGTAAAACCCCAGCGCGTCAAGAGTATGATAAGGTATATAACCGGCTTAAGACCCGCCACGCAAGGGGTAAAGCTCTCAGATGACGAATGGAACGCCGCCGTTGCGCTGGCTCTTGAGTGCAAGGGCAAAGCCGAAGCCGGAAAGATAACCGACTTAGAGCAGTCATGACCAACTCAATTTGAGCGAGGAACTGTTCGGCAAGCGAGAGAATGACGGATTCAAGGTTGGACTTTCAAAGCTCCAAGCTATCCATGTGGGAACGGATGATTTTGAGCTTTTGAGCCTGCCCAGAGCACATCAATCCGTCGATGGCAGCCTGAACTTTTTCGGGAGAAGCTTTGCAACGAGGGTCCATAAACCGAGCGACGTCAAAACTGCCGTCGGGATGCAGCAAGGGCTTATTGTACAGTATATCCCAGCCAGGTCCCCGGTTTTTGGTTTCCCGGCATACGGGTCATCGCTAATATTTTTCAGGGCGCTCCTAAAGGTATCAAGTTTGCCATAAATAACAGCAGTGACCTGTATCTTGCCGTTTTACTCCTCAAGAAATAATCAGCCAGTCGTAATCTTGCCGGCAATCCACGATATAATCGACAAAAACATTGTTTCCGCTTATTTCATAGATAATAAAGTACCTCTTGGCAGACAACATTTTGCGGTAATGACTGTCGGTCAGGAATCTATTCTCATAAGATGGGAATCGTTCAGGATTAAATTGCAGTGATTCAATGTTGTCCAGGATCTCATCCATTGTCCTGCGGGCGGCATTTACATTAACCCGCGCCAGGAAATCGATATGACTGTCCAGCATATTGAGGGCAGCGTCTGAGATGATGACTTCATACTTCTTTTGACCCATCTATTTTTCCTTCTTCGCGTTTTCGATAGTTTCGCTTAAAACTCCCCTGACTTCCGCTATTGAATGTCCTTTAGCCCCGTTCATGCGGGCCGAACGAATGGCGAACAAATCCTCAGCCAGCTTAAGCTCCCTGGCACGACGCTCGAAAGCTGCGATGTCCATCACAACCAAATCGCCTTTGCCATTCTTGGTAAGATACACCGGTTCGCCGCTCTCTTTGCACAATTTTGCAATCTCGTTATACTTGCTTCTGATGGTGGCTGACGCCTCAATATACATAAATAATGCCTCCCTTCATAGTCATATAATAACTCATTACTACTATATAAACAAGAGTCAATAGTTTACTTTACCGGCACCATGCTCACAGGCGTCGAGGGAATCAGCGGAAGCAAGGCGCAGATCTCCATCGGTCAGGGAAATAAAGACAACCTGCCCGACGACGTGAAATCCGCCATCGGCGACAGGCCGCTGGTACAGCTTACGCTGTCCATCGACGGAAAACAAACCAATTAGTCTAATCCCGAAGCAACCGTAACGGTGAGCATACCATATACCCCGACTGCGGCGGAGCTTGCGAATCCGGAGAGCATCGTCGTATGGTAATCGACGGCAGCGGCAATGTAGTCACCATCCCCAACGGACGCTATGACGCGGCGACGGGAACAGTCACCTTCAGTACCACCCATTTCAGCGACTATGCTGTGACATATAACAAGGTGAGCTTCATCGCGGCGAGGGATATAACGAGCGGTACAGGTAACGGCAATTACAGCCCCGAAGCGAAGCTGATGCGCGGCGAATTCATCGTCCTGATGATGAGAGCTTACGGTATCGCGCCGGATACGAACCCGACCGACAACTTCTCCGACGCGGGCAACACCTGGTACACCGGCTATCTGTCAGCGGCGAAAAGGCTGGGTATCTCCGCAGGCATAGGAAGCAACATGTATGCGCCCGGCAATCAGATTACCCGTCAGGAGATGTTCACCCTGCTGTACAACGCCCTCAAGGTCATCGGTCAATTACCGGAGGGCGACTCAGACAAGACGCTGTCCGACTTCACCGACGCGGGGCAAATCGACTCCTGGGCAAAAGAGGCCATGAGCCTACTTGTCGAAACCGGTACAATCTCCGGCAGCGGCGGCAAGCTCAACCCGACAGGCACAACTACTCACGCGGAAATGGCACAGGTGCTTGTATAACCTGCTGGGGGAATAGAGTTAAAATAATTAATATGTTTAAACGCAAACAAGGCACTTCAAGCGAAGTGCCTTGTTTGCTGCTTTTCCGTATCGGTTTGGGGTATGGTTCAATACGTTACCTTATTAAGCCGTGCCTATATAACCCGCCGTTTTAATTAATGAATAAAGAACTGGAATAGGAATAAGCGCATTCATTGGCGCCGTTATTAGCTAGACTGTGGTAAGCCCATACTCTATAATAATAACCTCTCGCCACCTGCAAGCTTATTACCCCATTTACGCTGGAATTATAACTTTTTTGAAATGGCCAACTTGCTAAATCAACCCAATTGCTGCCGTTCCAACGCTGTAGATATAATCTTACCATAATGTAATCCACGTCTTGATAGGCCTGTGTAAAGTCAGTTAAATTTATATAACCTCCCCCACTGGATATTAAACTACATCCCCAATCCTGCAAGTACTGCAAAGAATCAATACCGGCTTCTTTATATGCTTTATCGGTACCCGGTGGCGGTTTAAAACTAAACGGTTCCGCATATGCTGCGGTAGTAATTGTAAAAAATGATGCCGCTACCAGAACGAAAAAAAACATCCGCTTAAACGCGCTCAATTTTCACCCTCCTCCAGCAAGAAAACAAGCTCTATTATTGTGACGTTTAGAAAGACAATTTGGTTCAATAAAATTAAATATTATTAAGAAGTTTTGAAAATATTTTTAGTTTAATAAAAAATAGATATTTTTTTTTACTTTATTTGAACATAAAGCGACTATTTCCCGTCTCTATGTAAAAGCATTGTTAAGAAAAAAGGGGGGCAAAAATCAGGGAATGTAAAAGTAAATATTCCCCAATAAACATAAGCATAACGTATTTACCTGCTACTCGTCGTGCTTTGTGCACGAGAATAGAAGACTTCTAAAAATAAAAAAATCTATTAAATAAACATAGAGGCGAAGATTATGTTAAAAAAAATACGTGTTAAAGTGTTAATAGCAGATGACAACAGAGAATTCTGTGAACTGTTAGGCAGCTTTATCAACCAACAAGACGGATTAGAGGTTGTCGGCATAGCTAACGATGGCTTGCAGGCTATAGCTATGACCCATGAATACAGTCCGGATGTATTAGTATTGGATATTATTATGCCCCAGCTTGACGGCATCGGTGTTTTAGAGCATTTAGCCGGCACCTTTAAAAAACCAAAAGTTATTATAATTACTGCCTTTGGGCAGGAAAGCATTACAAAGCGTTCGGTTGAACTTGGAGCGGATTATTTTATCCTTAAACCGTTTGATTTCAACATGCTGGTTGATCGCATTCGCCAGCTGGCAAATGAAGTTAGCTTGCATCACTATGTTCATAATACTACTATAAGACGGAACCTGGACATCGATGTCACCAATATTTTACATGGCATTGGCATCCCTGTTCATGTAAAAGGGTACCATTATTTAAGAGAAGCGATAATAAGAGCCTACAATGATCCCAGTTTACTCGGCGCCCTAACAAAAGAGCTTTACCCAAAGATAGCGGAAAAGTATAAAACAAAGCCTACCAAAGTTGAACGTGCCATCAGGAACGCAATACAATTGGCCTGTGACAGGGGCAATCATGGAATAATCAGTAATATTTTTGGATACACCATGAATACTGACCGCGATAAGCCGACGAATAGCCAATTCATCTCAGTTATTGTCGATAGATTAATACTAGAAGCAAAGACTAGTGAAATTCATGGTCTGAGTGGGAACTTGTAAATAAGTTTCTCCAGGATCATTTTTAGCTCATCAGGCAGCGGCGCTTCAAATTCCAGGGATAACCCGGTGCGCGGGTGTTTAAAGCCAAGCACCGCGGCGTGCAGAAATTGCCCGTCCAGGTTGAAATGAGGCCGCGCGGGACCATACTTGGGATCGCCGACAACCGGATGGCCGATATAAGCCAGGTGCACCCTGATTTGATGAGTACGCCCGGTTTCCAGCTGGAGCTTGAGATATGTATAACCGGCAAACCGGTCAAGCACTTGATAACGCGTAACCGCTTGCTTTGAGTTTCTGTCCAGCACTGCCATTTTCTGCCTGTTTCTGGGGTCGCGCCCGATTGGGGCGTCCACCATGCCTGACTCTTCCTTGATTTGCCCATGTGCCAGGGCAAGATACCGGCGTTTAACCTGCCGGTCCTTTAATTGCCCGGCCAGGCTGGCGTGCGCGGCGTCATTTTTGGCAGCCATAATCAGTCCGGAAGTATTTTTATCCAGCCGGTGCACGATGCCTGGCCGCATCACGCCGTTAATCCCCGACAAGTCACGGCAGTGATAGAGGAGAGCGTTCACCAGCGTGCCCGCGTAATTGCCCGCGGCCGGATGCACCACCATCCCACGCGGCTTGTTCACCACAATGATATCGCCGTCCTCGTAATATATGTCCAGCGGTATGGGCTCCGGATTTACTTCCAAGCCGCCCGGGGGGGGTATATTTACTGTGATCAACTCCCCCGTCCTTACCTTATAACTCGCCCGCGCCGCAATTTCACCGTTGATCATGACCATGCCGTCCGTTATTAACTTTTGGGTGAAAGAACGGCTTAACTCCCCCGCGGCCCCGGCCAGAAAAACATCCAGGCGCTTGCCGTCACTTAACGTGTCTACCTCAAAGGAACTAAATCCAGGCATCAAAGTCCTCTTTCCTTTTTGGGTTTATGATCACTGCTGCTGAACAGGTCCCAGACCAGGAAGCAGGCTCCCATGACAATAGCCGTATCGGCCAGGTTAAAGACCGGCCATACATGAAAGTCCAGGAAATCTATCACGAAGCCGTATCTTAAACGGTCCAACAGGTTACCCAACGCGCCTCCCACAATTAAACCCAAGCCATATCGTAATAAATGCCGTTCCAGAGGCAGTCTTCTATACCCGAATAACACACCTGCCGTAAGTATTACCGTAATTGCCACAAATAAAGATGTCTGGTAGGCCAGCAATCCAAACGCGGCCCCCGGATTAAGTATGTAGGTGAGATTAAAAACATGCGGTACTAACGGGATTGATTCCCCATGGTACATCAACATCTGTACAATGGCCTTAGAAACTTGATCCAATAAAAAGGTTATAATTATTACAGCAAAAAACATAAACATCATCACCTGTTATAATATTATCACAAATAACCATGGTTATTATTAACAATAAATTTTAATAATAATATCGACTTTTGGGGAAAAAATATTTATACAAGAACTCGTAATGACCAGGTCAGGCTGTTAAGGAATCAGAAGAATTCCTCAACAGCCGAAAGTGATAATCATAAAAATTATCATGAATGAAGCGGCTAAATATCTTTGATATTAGCACGAGGGATCAGGCGGTCAACAAAGCGCCGGATACTTGAAAAAATCATGATAATAAATAAAAGGGCATTACGGGTTCTTAACATAGAAACCTTCCTCTTAGTGAGGAAGGTTTCTTATTTTTTCAATTATTTAAAGCTTTTTTACAACTTGCGCGCACCGCGGGCAGATAGTCGGATGCTCGGTATCCTCCCCCACTCCCTCGTGGTACATCCAGCATCGTTCGCATTTCCGGCCGCCGGCCGGCTGAATGGAAACCGCCAACTCGGGCAGGGTTTCCAGACACTTGATATCTTCCGGCGCTTCATTCAACCGTTTCAAGAAAACTCCCGAAACGATAAAAATAGTTGGCAGTTCAGGCAGTTCAGGCTCCAGGAAACTGAAAAGCTCATCAGCGGCATACAGGCTGACGGACGCTTCCAAGGAATTCCCGATCACTTTATCCCGCCGCGCCACTTCAAGGGTTTTGGTCACTTCGCTCCGTACCGACAGGAGGCGTTCCCACTTTTGGTCCAAATCAGTGTCTATATATTCTTCCTTCACTCCCGGCATATCCGTAAGTTGAACACTGACGGCGCCACCCTTGTCACCGGGTACATAACGCCAGATTTCCTCTGAAGTGAAAGCCAGCACCGGAACCAGCAACCGCACCAGAACAGTTAAAATCTCATATAAAACAGACTGGGCGGCGCGGCGCTCCGCGGAACCGGCAGGCGCCGTGTAGAGCCGGTCCTTGATCATATCCAGGTAAAGGGCGCTCATGTCGACAGCGCAGAAACCGTGAATAGCGTGGTGAACTACGTGGAACTCATAATCCTGGTAACCGGCAATGACCCGCTGGATCAGCCTCTGCAGTTTTAGCAGCGCCCAGCGGTCGATTTCCGGCAGTTGCTCGTATTTCACCATATCTTTGGCCGGGTCAAAGTCATATAGATTACCCAGGAGGAAGCGGCAAGTGTTCCTGATTTTCCGGTAGGCCTCGGTTATTTGCTTGAGAATGTTTGGTGAAGCCGCCAGGTCGCTCCGGTAATCAGCCGAACTTACCCACAAGCGTAAGATATCGGCTCCCATTTGTTTAATCACTTTCAGCGGGTCGACCACATTGCCCAAGGATTTGGACTGCTTCCGCCCCTGTTCGTCAACCAGAAAACCATGGGTCAGCACCGCCCGGTAAGGCGGCTGGCCGGTTACGGCCACCGCGGTGGAAAGAGACGAGTTAAACCAGCCGCGGTGTTGATCGCTGCCTTCCAGGTAGAGATCAGCCGGCCAGCGCAGGTCCGGCCAGACCGCCTGCTCGTCAAGCACCCCCATATGACTGGTGCCGGAGTCAAACCAGACATCCATGATGTCAGTTTCTTTAGTAAAGTCCGCGGAACCGCATTGCGCGCATTTTGTGCCGGGAGGCAGCAAATCCCCCACTTCCCGGGCATACCAGATATCTGACCCGTGTTCCCGGAACAACTCCTGGAGATAGCTGGTGGTTTCATCATTAATCAACTCTTTACCACAGCTGTTACAATAAAAAATCGGAATGGGCACTCCCCAGGTGCGCTGGCGGGAGATACACCAGTCGCTTCTGTTGGCTACCATCTTGTATATTCGTTCTTCGCCCCACTCGGGAATCCAGCGCACCTTCCGGATACCGTCGAGCGCTTCCTGGCGGAAACCGTCAATTGAAGCGAACCATTGCTCGGTTGCGCGGAAAAGCACTGGTTTTTTGCAGCGCCAGCAGTGGGGGTAAGAGTGCTGGAAAGTGGCGTATTTCAGCAAATGGCCGCGCCGCTCCAGTTCTTCAAGCACCGCTTTGTTGCCGTCGAGGTAAAATTGCCCGGCAAAGATACCGGCTTCATCAGTAAAGTGTCCTTTGCCGTCGACGGGTGACAACACGGGCAGGTTGTACTGCCTGCCGACTTCATAGTCTTCCATGCCGTGGCCGGGCGCGATGTGCACACAGCCGGTACCCTGCTCCAGGGTGACAAGTTCACCCAGAATCAAGAGCGAAGTTCTGTCGACGAAGGGATGGGCGCATTCCACTTTTTCCAGAGCTGAGCCGGTGAATTCCTTGAGCACCACGGCGCCCCGCGCGCCGATGGTTTCCAGAAAGTTATCCTTTAATTCTTTCGCCACCACATATTTGTCATTGTCTGCCTCAACCAGCACATATTCAAAATCCGGGTGGAGGCATATCGCCACGTTGGCGGGCAGAGTCCAGGGAGTAGTGGTCCAAATCACCACATAAGTGTTTTCTTCCGGCAAAATACCTTTGCCGTCTTGCACAGGAAATCTTACATAGATGGAAGCCGACTCATCGTCGCCGTACTCCACTTCAGCCTCGGCCAGGGCGGTTTCACAAGAAGAGCACCAGTAAACCGGTTTTAAACCTTTATAGATATATCCCTTTTTCGCCATTTCCCCGAAAACGCCAATCTGACGGGCTTCAAAGTGAGGCATCAAGGTAAGGTAAGATTTATCCCACTCGGCACGCACGCCCAGCCTCTTAAACTCTTCCCGCTGGATGTCAACAAACTTCAAGGCGAAGTCTTTGCACTTCTTTCTAAACTCGACATTATCGATATGGTGATGGTTCAGGCCGAATGCCTTGATGGCCTCCTGCTCAATTGGCAGGCCGTGAGTGTCCCAGCCGGGTACAAAAGGAGCGTCATGTCCGGTCATGGAATGGTATTTCACCACGATATCCTTAAGCACCTTGTTGAGAACATGGCCAAGGTGAATATGTCCGTTGGCGTATGGCGGGCCGTCATGCAGGATAAACTTCGGGCAGCCGCTGTTTTTTTTCTGAACCTGGTGGTAGATATCGATCTCATCCCAAAACTTCAAAAACTCCAGTTCCCTTTCGGCCAGGTTGGCCCGCATCGGGAAGTCGGTTTTGGGCAAATTCAAGGTCTTGCTGTAGTCCATTTTTCACACCTCGCTAGTATTCAACATGAGTACCCATTGACAATAACCAGTCCGTCTCATCTTTAAACATCAAAAACCCGCCCCAAAAGGGACGGGTTGTCATACCCGCGGTACCACCCTATTACCAGCCTGATCCAAACACTGTAAAAGTAAAATCCGGCCGGCTACCTTCACCGCCATCTAACGGTGGCGAACCGTCCGCGCTTAATCCCCTGTTTCATAATGGTTTCAGCCGGCGCCTCCCGGGTGATTTTCCACGGCCGCCCGTGCCCGGCTCCCACCTAACCCAGGCTCTCTAAACGGAACTCTGCCGCTTACTCTTCCCGTTCACAGGAAATATTGATATTCCAACACGGAATATTATATAGAAAAGCACTGGAGCAGTCAACTTTCTTTTAAGATCTTGCTCTTTTAAGATCTTGCCCGGTATGGCAAAACCGCAATGCGGCATGAGGTTCAAATATGCTAGGATTTAGTCTCATATTTCCCCCCGGAGGCGTGAATAGAGGTACATGGAAGATACAAAACAGTACCGGTATTATTTTCTTGACTTGCGAGTTACGTTGCTGATAATATACAAATAGCGCGGACAAAGTCGAAAAAAATACAAAATTAAATAAATTGTTAAAAAGAACAAACAGCGGCAATGGAAGAAGTCTCGGCCGCAGCCGCCGAACTGAACGGCATTGCGGCGGAAATGGAAGAAGCGATGAGGAAATTCAACAGGTAGCGAATCCGGCAAATCGACACCGGCTTAAAACGCCGGTGTTTTTTATTAAGAAATTACCGCGGAGAAAGCGCTGAGCGCTTTCTCCGCGCTCACGCCCAGGACTTTGATTGTTTTATTGCGCCCGGTGGAGCCGGACAGAATCTCCACATGGGAACGGGGCACAGAAAACAGCTTGGCTAAAAAAGCCCGGCAGGCCTCGTTCGCCTCTCCTTCCACCGGAGGTGCGGTCAGGCGGAGCTTGACAGCATCCTCAAACAGCCCGGCCAGCCCGTTTCCGGAGGCCCTAGGCTGCACCCGCACCTTAAAAACAACACCATCTTTTTCTTCCTTTAGGTAAAGCAATCAATATCACTGCCTTGCTATACTTATTCAAGTATTCAGGAGTCAGCATTCAGAATATATCAAGACGAAAACCATTTTTCCCCATTCCGACTTTCATAATCCTGCAGTCTTGACTTTTGACATCTTGTAATCTTGTAATTTTATATCTTGTTATCTTGACTCCTGACTCCTGTTTATTTTATGACCATGTTCTTCCGGTAAATATCAATAAAGCTATGCAGAATTCCGGCAGTCGCGCCCCAAATCAACCTGCTGCCATATTCATAAAAATATACCGGCAATGTTCCCAAAACACGCCAGCCTTCCTTGTAATAGGCGGGGAGCCTGTCAAAAGGGAAACCGGGGGCATAGCGGGTACCCACGTCAATACTGCTTTGGGCAGGTTGAGCCGCCAAAAAGTATTTCACCGGCACTAGAAAAACTTCCTGTACTTCATCGGGACTGGGCACTATTTTAACATCTCCGGCAATCCTCCCCACATAGGGGTATATCAACGCCCCAAGCGGGCTGATAAAATAATCCAAGGGTCCGATCAGTTCAATTTGTTCCCTTGAGACACCCAATTCCTCCACGGTTTCACGAACAGCCGTCTCTTGCGGACAGCTCAGTTCACCGCGCTCCACCATCCCGCCCGGGAAGCATATCTCACCCGGCTGTCTTTTCAGGTTGCTGGCCCGCACTTCAAAAAGCACTTGCATTTCACCGTCAGCCTCAATGAGCGGCAGCAATACCGCGGAAACAAAATAACCTTTCATATTATGTAGTTTCGGTCGTCTGTTGTTCAACAGTATCTTGAGGTTTTCCAAGCTTTAACTCCTTATCCACTACCGGTGATACGTGGCCGGCATGATTGATTAATATTTTTCTTTTGGAAACGATAAACCTCCGTAACGGAGGCTTGCGAATTAACGTATTATTACTTTTAATTAATATATTAACAAATGCGGCAGTTCGTTACACCGAAGCCGGCATATCGTCATTGTCTTCTTCCGCGGAATCATCAAACGCATCAAATATCTCTTCTTCTCTTTGGTTTTCCTCCTCATTGTCAAGGAATCTGGCTTGAGCTTCTAAAAGGGCACGGAATCGCATCCTAAACACCTGCGCATGCCTCTCAAGCCGGCTATGTTCTTCAATGATGGTGCTCACTTTTCCCTCCGCTTCCGAGATCATCGCGGCAGCCTGCCGTCCGGCCTTTTCAATGATCGCTACCGCCTCTTGCTCGGCCTCCCGGTTTAACTGGTCGGCCTCGATCCTGGCGCGGTCCAGGAGCAATTGTGCTTCCTTCTCCGTGTTCTGTCTTAACTCATCGGCATTTTTCTGCGCTAAAATCATAGTCTTCTTAAGTACTTCTTCAATCTCACGGTAACGGGCCATGTTCTGATCAGCCTGGTCCAACCGTTCTTTCAGATCTAGATTTTCTTTATATAAAATTTCATAGTCCTGCGTCACCCGGTCTAAAAATGAATCAACTTCTTCAACATTGTAACCCCGGAGAGAGTGACGGAACTCCTTTTTCTGAATATCCAGCGGCGTTAACACCATCGTTTTCACCTCAGTTGCCATGCTCTAACAGTTGATTTTGAACAAATGCCACGCTTGCGCGCTTATATCAAAAAGAAAAGATATAACAGCACCCGCTTAACCAGCCACTCAAGCAATTGCAGCGCGAACAAGGCTACAATCGGGGAAAAATCCATCGGCCCGAAAGGCGGGATAATTTTCCGGAACAAGCGCAGGTAGGGATCGGTAATTTCATAAATAAACCTGAATACCGGCTGATAAGGGTTATGTCGAATCCAAGAAAGAACGATCCTGATGAATATTAGGATCGTATATACTCTAAAGGCCACGTCAACCGCAGTGTATAAAACACCCATTCTGCCACACCTACTTTACTTAATATCTGACATTTCCCGGGCGCGCTGAGTGGCGTTCGCCACAGCTTTCATCATCAGCGCCCTGACGCCTCCTTCTTCCAGGGCAAATAGACCAGCCATAGTGGTCCCGCCCGGTGTGGTGACCATGTCCTTCAGCTTACCGGGATGTTCTCCGGTTTCAAGAACCATTTTAGCCGCTCCTAGCATGGTCTGGGCAATCAAAACCCTGGCCGTGTCCCTGGGCAGGCCAAGCCGCACCGCGCCGTCAATAAATCCTTCCATGATTACATACATGTAAGCCGGGCCGCTGCCGCTCAGGCCGGTTACACTGTCCAAAAGCGCTTCCGGCACAACTACCGCCTTGCCCGCCGCGGCAAAAACAGCCATCGCTTTGCGCATATTTTCCTCACCGGCGTATTTCCCCGCGCTCAAAGCGGTCGCTCCCTCCCCCACCAGGCAAGGAGTATTGGGAATGGCCCGTACCACCGGGATCCGGCCGGCAAAACAAGATTGAATTTGTTCAATCGCAACTCCCGCCGCTATGGAAATAAAGGTATGTTCCTTTCGCACGGCGGGAACTATTTCTTTCAGCAGCGGAATGATTACCTGCGGTTTTACCGCCAGAATAATAATATCTGCCGCTTTTACAACGGCAATATTATCACTCGCGGTATTCACCCCCCATTTTTTATTCAGGTATTCCAGGCGCCTGTGCTCAATATCGCTCACATATATTTCGGAGGCGTCAACCAAACCTTCCCGGAGCATTCCCGCGACCAATGCTTCGCCCATGGCTCCCCCGCCCAGGCAACCAATTCTCTGCCCCTTTAAAGGCATCGTGTCATCCCCTTAATATTATTTATGAACAATCCAGGGAAACATTCCCTTTTCCTTGCTCTGGTTTTTTAAATCAGTGCTTATGTCCATATTATTCGGCACAAAAAGGAAAATGCCGCTGCCCACTTTTTGCAGGCTTCCATTTAACGCATAGGTGGCGCCACTGACAAAATCGACAACCCGCTTGGCCAGATCAGGTTCAGCCTGTTCCAGGTTTACTATCACCGGACAACGGTTTTTCAAGTTATCGGTAATTCCCTGTACTTCGTCAAATGCTCTGGGCTCAACCACAACCACGTGCACCTGCCTCTGTGAGTGCAGGTTAAAGACCGTGGCTTTTTCCTTGTCCTTCTTTTTTTGCCAGGGATGCTCCTCACGGGTCTCCTCGTGGTCATGCTTTTCTTCTTCCACGACATCTTCCTCAAAACCCATAAAGCTAAGAACCTTGTCCACCAGTTTCGCAGCCATCTTAAACCCTCCTAAAAATTATAAAAGTTTTTACGCTATTGCCTCTTGCCAAATATCGCCGTGCCAACACGCAAAATATTGGCGCCTTCTTCCACCGCCACCTCAAAATCACCACTCATGCCCATGGAAAGGTATTCCATCGCCGCCCCCGCCTTATTACTTTTTAAACGCTCGGCCAAATCCTTTAATTGCCTGAATACAGGCCTCACTTCTTCCGGTTCGCTGGTCCACGGCGCGATAGTCATCAAGCCCCGCACAGCCAAGCCCGGCAAGCGCGCGGCAGATTCAACGAAATCAGCGGCCTCCGACGGCAAAATCCCATACTTGGTTTCCTCACCCGCTACATTTACCTGAACCAGTACGCTGGCCATTGTGTTGTTTTCCCCGGCCGCCCGGCTGATTTCTTCCGCCAGGCGCCAGCTGTCCAGCGAGTGAATCAAAACAACCTTGCCGATTATTTTGTTGACTTTATTTGTCTGCAAATGACCAATTAAGTGCCACTCCACCCCTGAAGGCAAATTTTGACGCTTCTTCAGCAGTTCCTGCACTCTGTTTTCACCAAGTCTGCTTACTCCACCCTCAATGACTTCATTGATTATCTCCGGCGGCACTGTTTTAGTTACCGCCACCAGCTTAATTTCTCCCGGCTCGCGTCCGGCGCGGCGCGCGGCGGCGTCAATCCGCTCCCGCACCCTGTACAGATTATCCAGAACGCTCAAACCGACCCACTCCTTTATTCCACCCGGTTTACTGCCATAGCTGAACTATAAACAGCTTACTGCCAGTAATGCCTTTAAATGGCTTTTTATTCGACGGTAAAAAGATAATTCCTGCGTAAAAAAGCTTTAACCGGTGTTTTAATAAAAAAAATTATTACAAAACCTATAACACCGGTTTTCATGTTTAACAGATGTATCCCCTTTACTTTGTTAAAATGTCCGGTAATTGACAAATTGTATGGGAATATCAAATTCGTGATCTTTAATTTTTTGCATGATAGCCTGCAGGTCATCACGGTTCTTTCCGCTGATTCGCACTTGATCCCCCTGAACTGCGGCCTGTACCTTAAGCCTGCTGTCTTTGACCATCTTCGTGATTACTTTAGCTTTTTCTTTATCCAGTCCCTGGACCAGAGTAACCCGCCGGCGCACGGTATCTTTGGCGGCAGGTTCGATTTTACCGTATCTCAGGGCTTTCAGGTTAACACCGCGCTTCACCATTTTTGCCTCCAGAATGTCAACCACATTCTTCAGTTTGAATTCATCATCACCTGTCAGAATAATTGTGTCTCCGTCATAATTAATGTCACTTCTGCTGCCCTTGAAATCAAATCTGGTGCGCAATTCTCTGATAGCCTGGTCCACAGCGTTGTTTACCTCTTGCATATCCACTTGTGACACAATATCGAAAGAATTTTCCTTTGCCATAATAAACACCCGATCTCTTTCTTATACCTTTTTATATATAATGTACATTTTACCATGAAAATTGTCAAAGGAATCTATTATTATTATAATAGTGTTATGTTTTCCTCACAAAGGGAAAACATCCCGGCATGTCGAAAATATTACTATATAAGGTATTCAGAATTCAGGAGTCAGAATTCAAAATATTTCGAGACGATAAACCATTCTCTTATTCTGACCACTGGCTCCTGACTCCTGAATAGTTACAAAAATCTAATAAAAGCGGGAGAATAGTAGTGGCGATATACTCGTTTAACGGTGTTGATCTGAAGATGATGCTCCGGGGGGCGGTCAAACTCCTGGGACAGTCCAGGGAAGAAATAGACGCTTTGAATGTTTTTCCTGTGCCGGACGGCGACACCGGCACCAACATGTACCAAACCCTTGTGTCCGCTGTGAAAGAAGCTGAGTCGGTTGATTCAAACCATATCGGCTTGGTGGCCGGGGCGGCGGCACGCGGCGGTTTAATCGGCGCCAGGGGCAACTCGGGAGTGATTCTTTCCCAGATAATGCAGGGTTTCGCCAATTCCCTCAGCGGCGTTGAGAGGGCAACGGCCCCCGATATAGCCTCCGCCCTTGAAGAGGGCGCGAAAGTGGCCTACCGCACCGTAATGAGCCCGGTTGAAGGGACAATTCTCACCGTTGTGAGAAAGTCGGCCGAAGGCGCGGCCGCCCGGCAAAGCAGCGATTTACTGAGACTGATGGTTACCGTTTTTAAAAAAGCGCTCGACGCCTTGCAGGAAACCCCGAATTTGCTGCCGGTGCTGAAGCGTTCAGGCGTGGTCGACGCCGGCGGCAGGGGCTTTGTAGTAATATTGGAGGGCTTCCTGCGCGCCCTCAAATCGGCCTCACCGGCGGCCAAAACATCATGCGCAGCTCCGTTGGTTTTCGAAGAAGAACCACCCTCAAAAAATCAGCCGGTTTTTCAGGAAAACGCCGGCGCAATCAATTTCACCTATTGCACTGAACTGCTGGTGAAGGGGGCTAACCTGCCTCTCGAAAAAATGCGCGCGGCATTGTCTCCTTTCGGCGACAGCCTGATGGTGGTCGGCGGCGAAAGCGTTGCAAAAGTGCATATCCACTCCAACAACCCCGGCCTGATCCTTGAGTACTGTCTTAAACACGGGACTCTGCACGACTTGAAAATAAATAACATGGCCGAGCAGAACCAGGAGCTGCTTGCCGAAACCGAACGTTCCGCTTCCGGCAAACCTTTTGGGATTATATCAGTGGGCGCCGGGGAGGGTATTACGGAAATAATGAAAAACCTGGGGGCTGACGCCGTGGTTTCCGGCGGGCAGACTTTAAACCCCAGCACGGGCGGGATCCTCGCGGCAATTGATGAAGTGCCGGCAAGGCGGGTAATCATTCTGCCGAACAACAAAAATATCATATTAACGGCTGAACAAGCCGGCAGGCTATCCCAAAAGGAAGTGACAGTTATTCCTTCAAAGAGTATTCCCCAGGGACTTGCCGCTCTCCTTACCTTGAACCCGGAGGATAACTTTGCGGCAGCCGCGCGCAAAATGACTAAGGCCCTGGGCTCAGTCCGTTCAGGTGAAATCACCACCGCGGTGCGTGACACTGAGTACAGAAACTTGCATATTAAAAAAGGAGATATTATCGGTTTGGCCGACGGGGATCTGAGCAGCGCGGGAACGGAACTAACCGGTGTGCTCGAAGACCTCCTGCAGGTATTAATCGAAGGTGAAGGCCGCCTGGTCACCATCTACTTTGGTGATAAAATTACCGTTGCAGATGCCGAAGAGATAACGGAAAGAATGCGGCAGAAATATGCCGGGCAGGATTTCGAAATGCAAAACGGCGGCCAGCCGGTATATGATTTGCTGATATCAGTGGAGTAAGCTGTACTTTTTGCTGCAAGACGTCCCGCTGGTGGAATGTTTACGAAGGGTGGTCCAATGAACAAAGTCCATATTGCAACCGACAGCACTGCAGATTTACCGCCGGAGCTTATTAATGAATACGGCATCACCGTGGTGCCGCTAAAAGTAATTTTCAGCGGGTGTGAACCGTTATTGGACGGTGTGGAAATCGATACCGTCGAATTTTACCGCCGTCTGGCAGAAAACCGGGAGATGCCGGCTACCTCCCAGCCCACCCCGGCTGAGTTCGCCGCCGCTTACGGCAAGCTGTCCGCGAAAGGCGGCAAAATCATATCTATACACTTATCTTCAAAATTAAGCGGCACCTGCCAATCGGCTCGAATGGCCAAGGAAATGGTTTCCGGAGTTGATATTGAAGTAATAGACTCAAAACTGGCCAGCATGGGATTGGGGCTGGTTGTCCTTGAAGCGGCCGCCGCTGCCCGGGCCGGCAAATCAAAGGAGGAGATCCTTGACGTAATAAATAAGCTTATCCCCAAAATACAGGTATTTTTTATCGTCGACAGCCTTGATTACCTGGTGCGCGGCGGCCGGATCGGCAAGGCGCAGGCTTTTCTGGGCACAATTTTAAACATAAAGCCTCTATTATATTTAAAGGAAGGCATAGTTAACCCCCACGAAAAGGTCAGGGGCAAAACGCGCGCAATTGACCGGTTAGTGGAAATAGTCGAAGAAACAGCCGGAAATCAAAAGATCAAATGTTCTCTCGTCCATGGCAATGACCCGGCAGGAGTAGAGCAACTACGGCAAAAATTAGCGGCAAAGCTGAACTGTGACGAACCTGTTGTCACCGGCCTCGGCGCCGTGATAGGCACCCACGTGGGGCCCGGGGTGCTTGGGATCGTATTTGCCGAATTATAACAGCCTGTATCCCACACCAGACTCAGTGATAATGTGCCGCGGGCGTGACGGATCAACTTCAATTTTTCTGCGCAGCTGTCCGATATAAACTCTCAAATACTGAGCATCGTTTAGATAAGCGGGACCCCAGACAGCACGCAGCAACTGTTTGTGGGTAAGCACTTTACCGGCGTAAACGGCTAAATTTTTTAATATTTCATATTCAGTCGGGGTAAGCTTGATTTCTTTTTCCCCGATAGTGACACGGCGGCGGGCTATATCAACAACCAATTCATCAAAATTAATTACCGGTTCGTCGCCGGCACCTGACGCATGCCGCATGGCCGCTCTGATTCTTGCCAGCAGTTCCCCCATGCCGAAAGGCTTGGTTACATAATCATCCGCCCCGGAATCAAGCGCGGCTATTTTTTCACTTTCCTGTTCCCGTACGGAAATGATAATAATTGGCGTATTAGACCATTCACGCAATTTTTTTATAACTTCGATGCCATCCATGTCCGGCAAGCCCAAATCAAGGATAATTAATTCCGGTTTACAGTATAAAACTTTATTTATCCCTTCCCGCCCGTCGACGGCTTCTTCAACCTCATAATCGTGTTCGGACAGAGTTACCTTTAAAAGCCGGCGGATCTGCTTTTCATCGTCGATGACAAGTATGCGTGTTCTACTTTTATTATCCATCGCTATCCCCTTTTTCCCTCATCAAGCACCTCTTCCGGTCCCTCAGCGCCTGAAGGCAAAATGATCGTAATAACTACCCCTCCGGCGGGGTTATTAGAAGCTTCGATCCTGCCGCCGTGCGCTTCAATGAAACCCTTGCTGATGGCCAGGCCCAAACCGGTGCCGCTTACCTGGCGAGGTGAATGGAGCCGGTAAAACTTATCAAAAACTCTCTCCAGATCTTCGGGAGGAATATTGGGCCCGCGATCAATGACTGATATGCTCACATTCTGATCAATTTTACGAGCGGCAATAGCAATTTCACTTCCCGCGTCGGAATACTTCAGCGCGTTATCCAACAAATTAACCATGACCTGCTCGAGCAAAACATAATCAGCCTTCACCAGCGGCAGATCCGGTTGTATATCAATCCTTAAGGAACGTTTGTTCAATGGCTCACCCACACGGCTTACCGCTACACCAACAACGTCTTGAATGTCGCACCATTCTTTGTTTAACTTGAGCACACCGCTCTCCAGTCGGGCCATGTCTAATAGATTGCCGACAAACCTGTTCATGCGCATCGCGCCCTGCTGAATAGTCTGCAGGAGGTCATGGCGGGCAGCGGGGCTATATATATTTTCTTGTTCCAACAGTCCTGTAACCGCTCCAATAATCGAAGCCAGGGGCGTACGCAAATCATGGGACAAAGAATTAAACAAGGCAACCCGCAGGCGCTCCGATTCAGCCAGCAAATGCGCTTCCCTGGCTTGTTCAGCCAATTGAGCCCTGGCGACCGCCACCGCCGCCAAACCGGCAAAAGCTTCCAACAGACGCCGCTGCTCCGGCTGCAGATACTGCTTAGCGCTTTCTATTTTTATCCCCAAAACACCTCTTGTACTCTGCTCTGTTCGCAAGGGTAAATATATCCCTATTACACCGCCTAGATTGTCCGTGCCTCTGCCTGTCGCCTCACCGTGTTCAAAAGCCCAGGTTGCCGCCGCAAGCTCATTTTCATTTAATAAACTCCTATCTTGATTACTTGAGCAGGCTTGCAGTACAAGCTTTCCGTTTTTATCGGACAACAGCACAACCACCTGGCCTTCCACAGACTCGGCGACCTTACGGGCCACACTCGCTAAAACCTGTCGAAGTTCAGCCACCGCGGCTATTTCACGGCTCAAGGCATACAGCGCCGCCGTCCTGGTTTCCCGCTGCCTGGCGCTGGTTATCTGCTGCCGCAGCCGGGCGGAGAGAGTACCAGTAAGAAAAGCTACCAACAGGAATATCGAAAAACTTATCAGGTAACGTAAATCACCTACTGTAAAGCTGTAGGTAGGAGGCACGAAAAAATAGTCAAAAACTAAGATACCCGCGGCCGCCGCAATCACTGCCGGTCCTGTGCCCCACCTGACGGCGCTGATGAGCACGGGCAGAAGATAAATCATGGCAATGTTGACAAGTGTAAGATACGGGGATGCCAGGACTGCCATGGCGGTAACAAGAAGCATAATAAATAATGACCCCGCGTAAGGATATGCCGGGAAAGACCGCCGTTCCGGTCTGGTCGTTATTTTTTCTTGTTCTTGTTTTGCTTTTCCCGGAAGAACATGAATACTGATGCCCTGGCTGTGGCGAATGACCCTGTCCACTATTGACCCATGCACCCAATCCCAAAATTTGTTATGCAATGGTTTTCCGATAACAATTTGGGACACATTTCGCTTCCCGGCCAGTTCCAGGAGTCCTTCCGCCACGTCATTGCCGGTTAAGCTGATGGTTTCAGCCCCAAGTTCCTCAGCAAGACGCTTGTTTCTTGCCAGACGGTCTTTTTCCGCCTCACTAACCGGAAGCCGGCGGGGCGTCTCCACGTTGACGGCCAGCCATTCGGCCTTTAAACCCTCAGCCATACGCTTGGCGGTGCGGATCAACTGGGCTGAAAAGGGGCTCGGGCTGATACAGACCATGACCCGCTCGCCGGTTGGCCAGGGACCTGGGATACCGTGCACCCGCATATAGGATTCAACTTGACGGTCCACTCGTTTTGCAGTATAGCGCAAGGCCAGTTCACGCAGGGCGTTGATATTTCCCGGGCGGAAAAATTTCCGTAAAGCTTCTGCGGCCTGGCCGGGCACATAAACCTTGCCTTCCTTTAGCCGTTGGATCAGCTCCTCCGCGGGTATATCCACCAGATGAATTTGAGCGGCCTTTTCCAGGATCTGGTCGGGCACGGTTTCCCGTACTGTCACGCCGGTTACTTGCGCCACAATGTCGTTCAACGTTTCAAGATGCTGTATATTTAAAGTGGTATAAACGTTAATTCCGGCCGCCAGCAATTCCTCGACATCCTGGTAGCGCCGGGTGTGCCGGGAACCGGGTATATTTGTATGGGCCAGTTCGTCAACCAGCGCCAGCTGCGGGCGCCGGGCCAGCAGGGCGTCCAGGTCCATTTCGCCAAACTCTTTGCCCCGGTATTGCAGGCGACGGGGCGGGACAGCCGGAAGACCCTTCAAAAGGTTTTCTGTTTCCGCCCTTCCGTGCGTTTCCGCCCAGCCGATCACCACATCCACGCCTTCTGCCAGCCGTTCCCGGGCGGCTTCCAGCATATCGTAAGTCTTGCCCACTCCGGCCGCTGCGCCAAGAAACACCGTCAGCCTGCCATGCTTGTCGTCAGTCAAGCTGGCCAGCAGGGCGTCAGGGTCAGCGCGCTTTTCTCTCTCCATTCGCAACCACCTGTATAGCTTTATTGATATTTACCGGAAGAACATGGCCGGTAGCCAGTAGTTAGTAGTCAGTAGTTAGTAGTTAGTAGTTAGTAGTTAGTAGTTAGTAGTTAGTAGTTAGTAGTTAATAGTTAGTAGTTAATAGTTAGTAGTTAATAGTTAGTAGTTAATAGTTAGTAGTTTGACGACTGTGAAGCTTCGCTTCACCTTCAGATGGATCCCTACTGAATT
>NZ_MVQM01000148.1:0-8995 GCF_002067195.1 Pelotomaculum sp. PtaB.Bin117
GGCACATCCGCCGCCGTCCCTCCTGCCCCATTTGCAGGCGGAGTCCGGGATCCAGCAGCAATTTGCGCAGCGCGCCGCTCAAGGCTTCACTATCCCCGGGATTTACCAGAAATCCTGTCACATCTTTCTCGACCACTTCCCGGCATCCCCTGATATCCGTAGCCACACAGGGTAAAGCCATCGCCTGGGCCTCGATCAGAGAGCGGGGCAGCCCTTCCCGGTAAGAAGGAAGCACGTAAATATCCGTGGCCGCCAGCAAATCGGAGATATCACCGCGCGGGCCCAGTACCTGTATCCTGTCCCGCAGTCCGCAGCGGTCGATTAACTGCATGAGGACAGTCAAAAAACCCTCATCAGGGCCGATGAATAAGGCCTGCCAGGGTATATCCCGCACCTGTCGCAGCGCTTCCACCAGATCGTGATACCCCTTTTCACGGTTAATACGGCCAATCATGGTAATCACCGGGTTGTTTTCCCTGATTGCCAGGCCTTCCCTGACCCGGAGACGCTCGCCGGGGGAATACTTGCCGGGGTCGAATTCAATAAGATCAACACCGTTCCCGATATGGATCAGCTCTCCCCGGCGGGGCTTAATGCCCATTTTACCCGCGATAATAACGTCTTCCCCGCTCTGCGATAACATTATGTCTGTAATCCCGGCCATCCACCTCTCGATTTGCCGATAGAACCGGTATTTCACTTGCGGCATGCCGGGATGAAAGGGAAACCCGTGTACAGTATGAACAACGCTTGGAACCCCGGCCAGTCTTGCAGCCACCCGGCCTACCACACCGGCTTTGGAGGTATGGGTATGGACTATCTCAGGCCGTATGTTCCTGAAATAACGGAACATTTTCAGAATTGCCCCGGAATCCGACCAAACATTTATTTCCCTGTCGATAAAGATCTCTGTTACCGGGAAGCCCAGGTCGCGCAAAGATTCCCCCTCGGGCGAAGGGCTGAATACAAACCCTACTTCCAGTCCTTTTTGACGGAAGTACCGGCATTGAGCCAGGAGGGCCCGGTAAGCGGTAATGCCGATTGTGGTAACATGAATTATACGGGGCTTCACAGGCCGTTCTCCCGCGCAAACCATTCAACCGTTAACCTTAACCCTTCATTAATATTGGTTTTCGGAAAATAGCCCAGCATTTTGGACGCCTTTTCAATACCGGCCATTGAATGCTTAACGTCACCCGGACGGCTTTTTAAATATACTGCATCCACCTGGGAGCCGGTAATATCTGCCAAAGCATCTAATAAATCATTCAAAGCAATCCTGTTCCCACCGGCGATATTAAACACTTCACCGGCAACTCCGGCAGTCTGCCAGGCTAAAAGATTCGCCTGAACAACATCGTCAACGAAGGTAAAATCCCGGGACTGCTTCCCGTCGCCGTAAATTACCGGTGGATTCCTGCTTAATAACGCGCTGACAAACCGGGGAATAACTGCCGCATATTCTGATTTTGGATTTTGGCGCGGTCCAAAAACGTTAAAATACCTCAAGCCGACAGTCTCCAAATGATACAGTTCATAAAAAATTCTTCCATAAATCTCCCCGGCCAGTTTGGTTGCCGCATAAGGCGACCTTGGGCAGAGAGGCATACTTTCAAGCTTTGGCAAGACATCGCTGTTGCCGTAAACGGATGACGAAGATGCATATACCACTCTTCTGACTCCGGCGTCCCGGGAGGCCCAAAAAACATTTAAGGTTCCGGAAATATTTACTTCGCTTGTAGTCAGCGGATCGGCCACCGACCGGGGCACCGACGGCAACGCGCCCTGGTGAAAAACCACTTCCGCACCTGCAACGGCCTGCCGCACATCACGCAAACTGCGCAGGTCTCCCTTATGCACCTCTATTTTTTTTAACACCGGCTGTAAATTGTCCAGACTGCCAGTGGAAAAGTTATCCAAAACCCGCACCCTGTGACCCAGTTCAACCAGGGTGAGGGTCAAGTTGGAACCTATAAAACCGGCTCCTCCGGTGACCAGAATGGCACCCATTAAACAACACCAGTCTTTGCATAATTTACATTTTTTCTTTCAGCTTTCCGGCTGTTACCGCTTTTTTTTGTTTTTGGGATTTTGCAACCACTTCGTTGTAGTTCGAATAATAATCTTCGCTTATTTCATCCATTCTGGCGCAATTTAAAGCTACCCCCAGGATCCTTGCCTTCGCGTTTGTCAGAAGCACTTTGGTTTTTGTTACTGAATTATGAGAGGCTGCCCTGGACCTTACTACCATAAGCACGCCATCCACCCTTTTGGATAAAACAGCGGCGTCGGCTACCACAGTTAACGGCGGGGTATCCAGCAGGATAACATCAGCTTTTTCTTTCAGGCATGCAATAAGCTGGCCCATTTTCTGACCGCCTAATAATTCCGTCGGGTTGACAGGCAGCTGACCCGCTGTTAAAATACTTAGCCCTGCCATTGGAAGGGCCTTTATTACCTGTTCGGGTTCCTTGAATCCGGATAAAATGCTGGTCAAACCCAACTGGTTATCTACATTAAAAATCCAATGCTGCTGGGGTTTGCGCAGATCACAGTCAACAATAATCACCTTTTGACCTGTTTGCGCAAAAACTATCCCAAGGTTGGCTGCAACAAAAGATGTCCCCTCGCCAAATCCGCTTCCAGCCAGCAAAATGGCTTTTGCAGTGTCCCCCAGCCCCAGGAACTGGAGGTTGGCCCGTAATGTCCGGAATGATTCGGATATGAAGGAGCGGGGCTGATTGTAAGTAATCAGTTCGTAACTGCTCAACTCTTGCTCTCCTTTCCGGCACCATTTTGAATTTGTACCACAGGTATTAATCCCAGTACAGGCAGCTTGAGATAATTTTCTATTTCCTCAGGATTTCTGATGGTGTCGTCAAGGTATTCCCGGATAAAAATGATCGCCACCGTTATTAAGAGGCCGAAAATGCCGGCTAGAATGATGTTTAAAATAACATTAGGGCTTTCCGGAGATGCAGACGGTACTGCCGGGTCGAGTACTTGAATATTTTTAACACTTAAAACCTTATATACTTTCCCTGTGAGCGCCTGAGCCACTCCGTTTGCGATTAAGGCTGCGGCCGCAGGGTTGGAGTCGCTGGCCGTAATTCTTAGTATTTCGGTCTCGCCGGGCAGATCCACCTGAATTTTCGCACTCAGCTCTTCCGGGGTCAGATTTAAATTATTCGTTTTAATTACTTCTTCTGCAACGCCACGGCTTTTAGCCAACTCGCTATAAGTTTTAACCAATCTTAAATTTATTGTCAGGGTATTAATATTAATTTCCGTAGATGACATTTGGTCTCTAAAGACCATAAGCGTTGTGGAGGATTTATAAACAGGCGACATCACAAACAAGCTGATCACCGCACTGGTCAGCATGGCCACTACCGGAATTAAAACCAGCACTAATTTGAGTTCACCCAGAATCCTTCCGAACTCCTTGAGATTCATCGTCTTTCCTTCCCTCCCCATTTAATATATGAAAACAGAACGGCAACTGTCATATATTACCGCATCATATTGAGCCTGCTTTGATGATGTTACTCAACCAGGCTTTTATTAAGGTTCAATGCTTATATATTTTTTCATTGTCCATCCCGTTTGGCCGGAATTCAATTTAACTTTGCACCATTCACCAGTTTCAGGCTCAACAAACACTTCAATGCTGTCACCAGACTTTAACGTCCCGATGATCCGTCCGTTCAGGTCTCCCTTATCCCTCACATTAAGAGAGGTTGCCAATACCTTTCCCTTAACCACCCGTTGAATCTGGCTCTTCTGCTGCTCCGTCTGTCCTTCTGAAAATTGCTGTTCACCTGATTGATGATAATTTGAGTCATCCAATTGCTGCTCAGACTGTTTAGGTGATGCGGTATCGCTGACTTTATCTGCTGAAGTTTCTTCAAGAGCTTCCATTGATCCTGTGCCTTCCTTTATTTCTCCTGCCTGACGCTTCAGAAATAAAATTTCCTCAAGTACGGGATCCCTGTAATCAGCTAGGTCGAACACCTTCTGCGCTTCTATTGGGGCATCCCCGGCGCTATCACGGGTTTCTTGGGCGTCCTGATTTTCATCAACTGCGCTGTTTGATTTCACCCCCCCGGCCAACCCGCTTGAAGAGCCCGTGGGCTCCGCAACACTTTTCTGTGGTGCTGCACTCCTTGACTCATTCACTTGATTTTCAACCGAAGCAGGAGCAGGCATATATTGAACTTGTTCCGCGTTTTGCCTGGGTTTAAAAATAATTAACCCGGAAACTACCGCAAGAGAACAAAAAGTAAATGCCAGCCACTTACTCCTTCCTCCGGCGCCTGCTTCTATGCGAGCCAAAGTTATAATCAAAAAAACACCGGCAATTACGGCGCTTGCAACCAATGCCCATAACCAAATAAACGTCATCTTGCTCCCCCCCATCCAGTTTTTTAATCCGCTTCATTCATTCCTGTTATTTTATGTCTTGTCAAAGATTTATGTTCCAGCTGACATTTGTAAATCATTGTTCCGGGATTGTAACCTCACCTGGGGAAGCGTCATAAGATATCTCGGAGCATCGGAAGACATGTAGACGAGGAGGTGAAGCAGTATTATCCATGATCTGAAGCGTATAGATGGGACAACAGCGGAGGATGGGACAACAAGCAAACGCCACTTTACAGCCGGCTTCTTTACTCTGTTCATAATTATGTTGCTCGGAATCGTCTTCGTAAGCGGGTGCAACGACAAACAAACCACCGCCATTCCGGCAGCAGAGCAGGAAACTAAATTAGACCCTGAGAGCAAGCTGGCCGCAATAAAGATTGAAAGCTATGCCCATCCTGATGCTCTAATAAGCGTCTACCAATTAAAAGAAAAAATTCTTGACCCCGAGATACTCGTTTTCGACGCCCGTGGCAGGACTTTTAGAATATACCAGCAGACTTACCTGCAAAGTCATATACCCGGAGCGCTGCCAATCCTTTACAGCAATTATTACAACCAAGCATATCCCGGCCGTATGGCTTTCCCTCTTGAATTTCAAAGCATGCTTGGAAAAAGCGGGGTGAGTAATAATACCAGCATTGTTCTCTATGGCGGTGATGGTTTAGAAGCCCGTTTGTACTGGGCAATTAAAATGTACGGTTATGACGATGTCAAGATTTTAGACGGCGGCCTGGACAAGTGGAAAGAATCAGGCGGCGATACAAGCAACGTAATATCCAAAGGTTCACCGGTAGAGTTTAAATTCGATTTAACAAATTCAAAAGCGGAATCAATGCTTGCCACCCTGAAAGACGTAAAGGCAGCCGTCAGCGGCAATGACTATTTTATTGTGGATGCCCGCAGCGATGCCGAGTATGCCAAGGGACACATACCCGGCAGCATGAATATTCCGTCGACGCTGCTTTTTAATAAAGATATGACATTTAAACCATCTCCCCAATTAAGAGAGCTATTTGAAAGTAAAAAAATAACGCAGGACAAGACAGTTATTGTCTATTCCAACGTAGGAGTGCGTTCCTCACTGGTCTGGTTCGCCCTTTCCGAACTCCTGGGATATCCAAATGTAAAAAACTACGACGGATCTTATAATGAGTGGCTCGAATATAAAGGACCGGTTGCTACAGGTTTATAAAAAAATCAATTCATCATAAAGAGAGGGAAGGGAGAAAATGAATAAAAAGAGACGATTTTTTTTAATTTACTTTTTAATTGCCTTTTTTGTCTTTTTAACTACCTTTGTTCTTATAGCCGGCTATAAACGCTCGTCAACCATCGTACAACCTACTTATCAGAATATTAACCTAACGGATGAAGAAAAGATAGCGGAATACAGCAATCCAGACGCCGTCATCACTGCCAGCGAGCTAAACAATATTCTAAATGACCCCAATCTGATCATCCTTGACGCACGTGCCGCGAATAACAAGGACTACGTTCAAAATTGCCAGGGCGGCCATATCCCCGGAGCCAGTGTTCTCCTGCGTTCCCATTATACCGATACCGCCCGCTGGTTCCGTGTAGCTCCGGCGAAACAAATACAAAAGTATTTATCAGAAATGGGTATTGATAATCATAGCCGGATCGTTATTTATGGCAATGACAGCTGTCTCCAAGGCCGGGTTTACTGGATGTTTAAATTGCACGGCTGCGATAATCAGATTCAAATTCTTGATGGCGGAATTGATAAATGGCAGGAGGAAGGTTACCAGCTAAGCAGTGAAAGAACCAGCCACAGGCCGTCCAAGTTTGCGTTCAATCCGGACAAAGCTGATCAGGGATATACCACAGACCTGAAAGAAATGGGAGAGATTTCATCTAGCAATAGCCCGGACAATATTATAGTGGACGTCCGTCCCAATAACGAATATTTAAACGGCCATATTCCCTCCAGCGTTAATGTCAGTGTGGATGAGCTGATGAACGAGGACAAAACCTTTAAACCATTGGATGAGCTGGTCTCTATTTTTACTGCCAAGGGGATTACTCCGGATAAAAACGTATATGTTTATTGCACCACCGGCTCGCTTTCTTCCTTAGCCTGGTATGTGCTTCATGAATTAATGGGTTATCCCAGTGTGATAAACTACGACGGCGGCCTTAAAGAATGGAGTTCCAGAGAACGGCTTCTGGAAAAGGGTGAACGCAGCTATTAAGATCTGCGCCCAAAACGAGAGTATGGGGAAAGGGAATACACCACCTTTCCCCATTAATTTGGAAGTTAATTATAATGAAAGAAAAAAAATCTATTAAAAATAAAATTCTACACATTATTACCGGCTTAAACACCGGCGGCGCCGAAATGATGCTATACAAAATCATTTCGGATATTGATCGGGCGGCTGTTGCAGTTGAGGTAATCTCGCTGTTGAACATCGGAGCAGTCGGCAGAAAAATTCAGGATCTGGGTGTGCCGGTGCACGCGCTGGGAATGCGCCGGGGAGTACCGAACCCACTTTATATATTACGGCTGGCACGCCGGCTCAGGGAAGACCCTCCCAACTGCATCCAGACCTGGATGTACCATGCAGACCTTATCGGGGGGCTGGCGGCAAAGCTGGCCGGGAGCATACCGGTCACCTGGGGTATTCGCCACAGTAACCTTGATCCGCAAGGCACCAAGCGAACTACCCTCTGGGCCGCCAAGGCCTGCGCCCGCTTGTCCCGCCGGCTGCCGGCCAGGATTGTCTGTTGTTCGGAGGCCTCCCGCCGGGTACATACTGAACTTGGCTATGCGGCAGACAAGATGGTGGTCATCCCAAACGGGTTCGACCTGGCTGTTTTTAAGCCGGACCCCAAGGCGCGGCTTGATGTGCGCCAAGAGTTAGGTATTCCCGAAGAGGGGCTGTTAATCGGTTTAATTGGGCGCTTCGCTCCACAAAAAGATCATTACAATTTTGTCTGTGCCGCGGCACATCTTAACGCCTGCCTGCCCAATATCCATTTTCTGCTCTGCGGAGCCGGAGTCACCCGGGAAAATCCTGAATTAATTAAATGGCTCAGTGATGCAGGCATCCTTTCTCAGTGTCACCTTCTTGGAGAAAGAGAGGATATGCCGCGTCTCACCGCTTCCCTGGACATCGCTACTTCTTCTTCATACAGTGAGGGGTTTCCAAACGTTATCGGCGAGGCAATGGCATGCGGTGTCCCCTGCGTCGTTACTGATGCGGGTGATTCGGCCTTGATTGCGGGTAAAACGGGTAAAGTTGTTCCCCCCAAGGACCCACGGGCACTTTCAGAGGGTTGGCTCGAACTGTTAAAGATGAATGCGGAAGGCAGAAAACGTTTAGGATGGGCAGCCAGACAGCGCATTGAGGAGCATTTTAGCCTCCCGTCCATTGTTAACAAATATAACGCGCTTTACAAGGAAGTTGCCGGGATGAAGATAATTGGCCAGCGCTAAAAAGGGAACAACAGGGCAAATCCTTAAGGCTTCAGTCATAATGGGCGGCACATCGGCTGTCTCTATGCTTACCGGTCTCATCAGAAGTAAAGTGATGGCGCTCCTGCTGGGACCGGAGGGGGTCGGCCTCCTGGGGCTATTACAGTCCATTCTGAATACTGCCTCAACAGTTTCCGGGATGGGCCTGGCCTCAAGCGGCGTCCGCCAGATTGCTGAAGCCCGGGCCAACGGGGATGCGGCATGTCTCGCCCTTACCCGGAAAGCCTTATTGTGGGCTGCGGTGATACTGGGTTTGTTTGGCGCGGTGCTATTGGTAATGCTCCGCAAACCTGTCGCCGTTATGACCTTGGGTGATGAAAGCTATACCTGGATGATAGCCTGGGTGGCAGCCGGGGTATGGGCAACCAATATATACAACGCCCAAATAGCAACTCTCAACGGCATGCGCCGTCTCGTCGACATTGCCAGGACATATATACTCAGCGCCTTAGGCGGAACACTGGTAACAGTCCTGGCAGTTTGGCAGCTGAGAGAAAGTGGAGTGGTGATAGCCGTCCTGAGCATCCCCTTGACTCTTCTGGTTGTTTCCTGGTGGTTAACACGCAGGATTCCGGCAATTGACGTCCATATATCCTGGCAAACCATCTCACAGCCCCTGTACGGATTATTCAGTCTTGGTTTTGCTTTTATGGCCATAAATCTTTTAAGAGCAGCGGCCCAAATAGCCGTCCGCGTCATTCTCACACGGACAATCAGCATATCCGCCGCCGGTTATTACCAGGCGGCATATAGCATCTCCGCACTTTACCTGGGTTTTGTCCTGGAAGCCATGGGAAAGGACTATTATCCAAGGCTGACTGCAGTTGCCCAAGACCGTGAAAAAACCAACGTCATGGTCAACAATCAGGCCGAGGTAGCCTTGCTTATGTCCGGCCCGGTTATTCTGTTTATGCTCACCCTGACCCATCAGGTAGTCGGCATCCTTTATTCCGGGGCATTTGAAGAAACGGTTGGTATCCTCCGCTGGCAGTTGCCCGGTGATCTGTTTAAGGTAGCCAGTTGGACAATGGGGTTTATTCTAGTGGCCCAGGGACGCAGCCAACTTTTTTT
>NZ_MVQM01000149.1:0-8905 GCF_002067195.1 Pelotomaculum sp. PtaB.Bin117
CTGGCTCCCTGGCCTTCGTTGTAGCCTGACTGGGCTTCATGGTACTTGGCCGCGGCTACCGATAATTGGGTGCCGGCGTCATCAAGCTGGGCTTTGGAGACTGCTTTGGCTTCGTATAAGCTTTTTATCCGGTCGTAATCCTGCTGGGCTTTCTGGTAGGCCGCCCCGGCTTGTTCAAGCAACGCCGCCGCCTGCTCAATACCGGCCCGGGCAGCTTCCGTCGCAGCGCCGGCAGCTTCCGCCTGCGCCTGGTAATCGGCTGGGTCGAGGGAGGCCAGAACCGCTCCTTCTTCCACTAAAGTTCCTTCATCCAGGACCGGACCTTGAATTCTGCCGCTTACCTGGAAACCCAGTTTCGCTTCCCGGCAGGGTATAACAATCCCGGTTAAACCGCCACCCGGCCGTGTTGTTTGAGACTGCACGGTCATTGTTTCCACGGCTCTGGGATTTGGCGCGTCGTTTTGCTCTTTATCCCTGCCCAAGGCAAAATAAACTGCTGTTACACTAAAGATGAGGAATACTATAGTGTAAAATAATTTATTTTTTTTCTGCATGGCTTTTACCTCAATATTTGACAAGTGTGAAGTTACACTTTATGCTTAAACTATAAATTTACTCCTTTGGGCTGTCAAGGATTTTTTTAGATAAAATTCCGGAGGGATGTTCAGTGACTGCAAGTTATCGCATGAGAGAAATAGTAGAAAAAACAGGTGAGAACAAGTCGACCATATTGCATTACATTCGGGTGGGACTTCTTCCCGAGCCTGTAAGGACTTCTAAAAACATGGCTTATTATCCGGAGACTTATGTCGAGTTGATCAATATCATTCGTACTATGCAGAGCAGGTTTTTCCTGCCGCTGCATGCCATTAAGCGCATCTTGGGCTTCATTGGACCTAATCCGACCGTTGATAGGGCTATGCACATGCATGAGCTATTATATAAGATGGAATATGCGGCACCCGATGACCTGGACCGGACATACAACCGGGAGGAACTCCTGAGAGAGACCGGCATGAAAAGCGGTGAACTGGCAAACCTGGAGCAGCTCCAGTTACTGGTCCCTTTTGAAAAGGACATGTACAATACAGATGACCTGGTGATAGCAAAATCCCTTATGAAGGTTAAGGAAAATAACATTTCCCTGCAGTCTCTCGACTTTCTGCCTGATCTGGTGGGGCAGCTGGTGGCGAAGTCTGTTGATTTTCGCGACCTGTCCATCAAGGGGTTGGCGGAAGAAGAGGAGTGGGAAATTACCCGTTTTTTGTCGGGCAATTTAATCGGATTTAACAATTATTTGATGCGCCGCTTTCTGTACCGGGAACTGAAGAAAAAGTGCAAGGCAGGATCCGTTGAAGTGGATCAGTGATTGTCGAGTAAAATTGTTCTATTCTTTTATATGCGGGAGGATAATCTGTACAAGCTTTTTAATAAGAGCTAATTCTTTTGGTGAGCATTTATTGAGCAAATTATTTAATTCTTTGTCCCTATTACGGTCAAATGTTTCATAAATATTACGGTCATCATGAACATAATAATTATAGAGTTCTGTTTTTCCGAAAACAAGGCAGTCTAAAGATATGTGCAGGCTATTAGAAATTTTAACCAGGGAGGGTAGGCTCATTTGCCGCTCGCCACGTTCCAGTTGCCCGAGGTAATATTCGGAAAGATCGATAATCTCTGCAAATTCTTCACGTGAGAGCTTGAGTTTTTCTCTTTCTTCCCTAATTCTCTGTCCGATGGCTCTGTTATCTATCTCCATTTTGGTTCTCCTTTTTCGCTGCAAGCTTTAAAATACTTTATCCAAATTTGCGCCGTATCTTAATTTGCCGACAGCATAAATTTATTATTTGCAATAAGCTAGTATTTATTGTAGAATTATGTTTGCGGTTATTTTTAGGAGGGGGTGTGAAAGTGATGGACATAAGAAATAGAATAGAGATAGCAAGAAGCATCCTTACTAACGCGGCTAAAATGAACGTTAGTAAAGAAATCCTCCTTAAAATAAGTAGAAAAATTGATAAATATGTTGTCGAATATTATCGGGAATGTGGTATTCAAGTAAAAAAAGATAATAAAAATGGAGGAGGCTAATCAGGGCTGGAGGGCCATTGACATTGTATTTGCTGGAAGGATAATACCCAAAGATATTTTTTATGTATTGACAGCAGAGCTTTTCAGTTGGTAAGATTCATATAATATGTAAAGACGATGAGAGGGAATAGTAAGTGTTTTGTAGCCGGGTCCAGAGAGCCGCCGGATGGTGCGAGGCGGCCGAAGGCTTAACGCTGAACTCTCCCTGGAGCAGCCGGTCGAAATCCATTGCGAAATTAGGTCCGGACGGAGCTTCCGCCGTTAAAAGGAAGGGGATATCGGACTTGTGTCCCGTATCCTTTTGAGTGAACGGCGCTTTGCGCTGTTAATTTGAGTGGTACCGCGGAGGTAAACCTTTCGTCTCGAAAAGAGGCGAAGGGTTTTATTAATTTATCGGGGGGTGGTGTTTGATGGAATCAGACCTTAGCGACCTTAGACAGTTAATCATGTATGCAAATAGTCAACTTCACAAGGGGGAAAATATTAATGCGAAGGCTATTTATCTTCGACACCACCTTAAGGGATGGGGAGCAGTCACTGGGGTTTACCTTGAATACTGCTGAGAAGTTGGAAATAGCGAGACAGCTTGTCAAACTCGGCGTGGATGTGATTGAAGCGGGTTTTCCGGCCTCTTCGCCCGGAGACGCGGATTCTGTACGTGCGATTGCCAAGGAGATCAGAGGTGTTTCTGTTTGCGGACTTACACGCGCTCTGGCAAGTGATATCGACTGCTGCGCTGAAGCCTTGCAGGCAGCCGAACACCCAAGAATTCACACCGGCATAGGAGTATCCCCGATACACATGGAGAAGAAGCTGAAACTATCACCTGAACAGGTTGTTGAGATGGCGGCGGCCGCGGTAAAGCACGCCAGGAAATACGTCGGTGACGTTGAGTTTTATGCGGAAGACGCTTTTCGCAGTGAGCGGGCTTTTCTCGTTACGGTTTTGGAAAAAGTGATCAAGGCCGGCGCTAATGTTATTAATGTGCCTGATACGGTGGGTTATGCCACTCCTTCCGAATACGAAGAGCTGATCTCCTATTTGATGGATAATGTCAGGGGGATTGAAAATGTTGTGGTGAGCGTGCACTGTCATAATGACCTGGGTATGGCCACCGCCAATTCGCTAGCCGGCATACTAGCCGGGGCAAACCAGATCGAGGGCGCTATCAACGGCATTGGCGAGAGGGCTGGAAATTCTTCTCTGGAGGAGGTCGTTATGGCCGTCTATACCAGGCGTGAGCAGTATGGGCTGGATATGAAGGTAAACACCAGGGAAATATCAGCTACTAGCAAGCTTGTGTCAAGGATTACCGGGATACCGGTACCGGCCCATAAAGCTATCGTCGGCGCGGGGGCGTTTATGCACGCTTCCGGTATCCATCAGGACGGTGTTTTAAAGGACAAAACGACATATGAAATTATCCGGCCGGAGATTGTCGGTATCGCCAGAAACTCGATAAGCTTAAGCGCCAGGTCAGGCAGACACGCGCTCAGACACTGTTTGGGAGAACTGGGCTACCAATTGAACCGTGGGGAACTGGAAGACATATACCAAAAATTTTTACGGCTGGCCGACCGGAAAAGGGAAATATTCAGCAGTGACCTGCGCGCTTTGATGGGGGAGACGGGTATTTACATTGATTGAAAATATTTTGTTATAAGTGAAACTTTATGAGAAAAATAGGTTAATAAATATATTGAAGGGCTTGAGGGGGAGCAACGGTGAACACCGACGCCGAGCAAAATTTGATCATCCGCTGCCGTGAAGGTGATGAAGGAGCCTGGCGATTATTATTAGCCCGCTACGAAATCTACGTATATCGGTTGTGTCGCCAAATCGGCGGCTCAAGCGAGGACGCTGTGGATCTCACCCAGGAAGCGCTTGTGAAGGTGCTGACCGGATTAGACAGCTTTCAGCTTGGCCGGCCGTTTAAACCCTGGCTTCGCCAGGTTACAGTAAATGCCTGCTTAAACTGTCTCAGGCGGCGTGCACCGGAGACAATTTCCCTAGAGCAGCCTGTTGCAGAAGACATAGTGCTTGGAGATACTATTGCCGGTAACACGGGCGACCCGGCACATGCCGCGGAATGGCGGGATGCCCGTGACGTGCTCCGGCAGGCGATGAGCAAGCTTCCCTACCAGCAGCGGTTAGTGCTTGTGATGCGGCACCAGGAAGGGCTCAGCTACGAAGAAATAGCGGCAGCCACGGACTTGCCGCTGGGTACCGTGAAGACGTATCTTTACCGGGCCAGGCAGCAGTTGAGGCGCAAACTGGCCGGTGTTTATGGATGGGAGTGAGAGCATTGAAGTGCAGTACGGAAGCCCTGCAAACTTTTCTGGACGGCGAGCTGGAATTAGCCGAGACAGAAGCTGTCCGCAGCCATCTCGGCGGTTGCCCTGCATGCAGACAAGAGCTTTCCAGACTGAGGCTGCTCTGGCTGGAGCTGGAACAGGAAGATGAGGTTGAGATACCAGCAGCCCTTCCCTTCATACGTCAGCAGGCTATTACTAAAGCCAGGGCAGCTGGACAGGACAAAATAGGAACATCAAGTGTCAGTCTCTGGAACGCCCAAAAGCTGGCCTGGCAACCGGTTCTTGCAGGAGTTTCCAGGATTCCCGGCACACGACAGCTGGGGCTATTGGCCAGGCTCGCGGGACACGGGCTGCCCGGTGCCATCAAGGGCGTTTCGTCTATGGCGGGTAAGATTATCGGCAAAAGGCGTGACCGGCATTGAGCGGATGGATGGTTTTAATCCTAATTCTGTTGTCGCTCGCTGGACTTTTAAGTATGCCGCTGACTTTTAAGGCCAGAGGACGGCTGTGTACGAAAGAACAACGGCTGGACATGAGGCTCGCTTGGGGGGGGAGATTGCTTGTCGCCAACATTGGAATAAACAGGGGCAAAGCATTATTTAGATTACGCCTTGCCGGTATAGCGCTCCCTGCTAACCGAAAGAATCCTGAAACTGTCAGGTTGAGGAAAAAAAAGGCAATAGCCGGGCGGAAGAAAGAGAAACATGGATTCAGCATCTTTACAATAAGCAAGATACTCAGCAGAAAGTTTTTAACGGTTGTTTCAGGTTTTTTAAAAAAGGTTTTTCGTTCCTTAAAAATCCGCCTACGATTAAGCGGTGTCTACGGCGCCGGCGACCCGGCCTTAACCGGATTGCTTGCCGGGCTTATCGCCGCGTTAAACACCGGCCGGGTCAGCCTTGAGCTGGATGCTGATTTCAGGGAGCCGGTCCTTGATATATCCGGGGAAACATCAGGCCGGATCATACCGGTTGTAATCCTGTGTCTTGCTATACGCTTTCTTATGTCCGAACCGGTCCGGAAGCTTTGGTGGGCCTGGCTGAAATTAAAATTCACCAGAAGAAAAATAAAGGAGGATGCGCAATATGTTTAAAGAAGACATTGAGTCCTTGGTGTCCCATCTGGAAAATCTGATCTCGACCAAGACTATTGTTGGTGAGCCGATTGTCAACGGCAATACAACCGTTATCCCTATCGTGACGGCCTCCGTTGGTTTCGGCATGGGCAGCGGTGAAGGTCAGGATGAGAAAAATCAAGGAGGCAAAGGCACCGGCGGAGGCGCCGGCATGAAACTTAGCCCCGCGGCGCTGCTCATCATTCAAGGGGATAATGTTCAGGTTTACTCTCTGTCCAGCAAAGGCAGTCTGGCCAAACTGGCGGAAATGATTCCCGAAGTGATTGGTAAGCTCAAGCCTCAGGGGAAAGTTGAATAGCATCCCCTGCATGAAGTTTATCAGTGAAGAGACTTTTTGCGGACCTTCCCCAATTGGAAGGCTCGGTAAACTGTGAAAAGTGATGAAAAACTGCAAGCAAAAGAACACCTTTTACCCATCTCCTATTTGGTAAGAGGTGTTCTTTCTTGAATTATTAACCCAGCGTATATTAATAATCATATTCTTTTTTTATAGTACTCCATATTTTCCGCAGCCAATTTTTCTTCCCAAATCATTTTTAGCAAAGCTAAATCTTCTGTATAGTCGGTTTTCGATTCATCCTTATCGTATTCAAGGCTCTCCAGGATTTCAATCGAGTTTAGAACGGATAATAAATATTCCCATCTGCGGTTTCATTTGCTTGTATAGCTCTCTCAGTTCTTTTTTTCTCCTTTTGTCCATGGGATTAATACCCCATCTCCTTTAGTATTCTTGATAAAGTACGCAAGCGTTCACCAATAAGCTCATCATCATTACTGAGAGCCTGGCAGAATAACTTAATATCCTCATCAATTTTCTCATTGTCGGTACATACAGCCACCGTTATAGCATCACCCTGTAAACCTATTCTGTCAATAACAGGTTTTCCGGGATCATATAGCTTTTCATACCGATAAGCCTCTTGAAAATGATGTTTTGCCCTACATACGAGAATTGCCAGGTCAAGCACACGGTGAAGCGGTAATTCCTCAGACTGTCTAGACCATTTTTCTCCTGTATGCCTCCATACTTTAGCAGATATATCTATCTTGCCCCGGTCATTCCACTGGGCTAATCCCAACGAGAGACCTTTTGCGTCGGTATTATAAGCGTATCGACCGTCGATATTTTCATAATTATCAGATACAATAACTGGTTTGTGTTTTAAAGCAGATGGTATTCTCATTATTCTACCTCCCGATATAGTAAATTAGTGATTTAGTAATTTACTAAGTTAATTATAAATCTTCCAACGCACTCTGTCAACTTATTAAAGAAATTTCTCAAAAACAGGTTGACAAAAAATGATTACTAAATTATAATAATTTTAAATTAAAAGGAGATATGATTTAGTAATGGTAATAAAAAAATTAAAGAAGCTGGGATTGAAATTAACCCCCCAGAGACTGGCTATATTAAATCTGCTTGAAGGTAATACAACACATCCGTCAGCGGAGGAAATATACAATCAGTTAAAGCCTCAGTACCCTTCATTGTCTCTAGCCACGGTATACAATACACTTGAAGTGCTGACCAAGTCGGGGGAATTGCAAGAAATCAGGATCAAGGCGGATAAAAGACATTTTGATCCAAACCCGGCACCTCACAGCCACTTTTTATGCAGGGTTTGCGAATCCGTTCATGATTTGGATGATGGTCTGCTGGAAATGCAAACTCCATTTAACGTTAACGGCTATCTGGTGGAAGGATATACACTTTATTTCTATGGAATTTGCCCGGGATGCCTGGAAAAGGAAAAAGGCAAAAACCGTTAAGCGATCGGGGAGCATAGTTTTAAAATACATTTTTAAAAATAACAAGGAGGTCAAATGCTATGAAAAAATGGCGCTGTACGGTATGTGGTTATGTTCATGAAGGGGAAGCATCACCGGAGAAATGTCCTAACTGTGAAGCTGTTAAGGAGAAATTCGAAATTTTGACCACATCCGGCCCGGACCTGGTGGACTGGAACAAAATTGGCGCGGCAAAAGGCACTGGTTTTGAAGAAGATTTGAACATGCAGTTCAGGGGAGAGTGCATGGAGGTGGGAATGTATATTGCCATGGCTCGCCAGGCTGAGCGCGAGGGCTATGTAGAGATAGCCGAGACAATGAAACGCATTGCCTGGGAAGAAGCTCATCACGCGGCTCGATTCGCCGAACTCCAGGGGGAAGTATTAAGTGAAAGCACAGAAGAAAACCTGAAGAAATTAGTGGATGGTGAAGCCGGCGCCAATCGCGGGAAAAAGGAAATCGCCACCCGTGCCAATAAGGAAGGACAGGACGCTATCCATGATGCCATTCATGAAGCGTGCAAAGACGAAGCCAGACATTGCATGGCTTTCTACGGTCTCTTAAAAAGGTATTTCCCCAAATCCTAGGACTAAGCAGTTCAAAATCCCAAGTTGATTTATAAATTAGGACACGGCCTTTTCAAGGTCAGTGTCCTTTTTCTTGTGGGGTCAGGCACCTAACTTATTAACTTATTCTTGAAAGACTGAACACATCCTGGTAGAATAGTAACGGGAGGTGCTAAATTTTGGCAAGAAAGCTGCGAATTGAGTACCCAGGTGCGTTATATCATGTTATCCAGCGGGGATTTAACAGGGAGAACGTGTTTGAACGCTCTGAAGATAAGTATTGCCTTATTGAATATTTTCGTAAGGCGGTGGAGTTGGACGACATTGAATTGTTCGCATATGTAGTTATGAGCAATCATTACCATCTCGCCCTGCGAACATTGTCAGTACCGTTGAACAGGGTGATGCACCGGATAAATACAAAGTACGGTATGTATTACAATAAAGCCATGGAAAGGTCAGGTCATATTTTTGAGGGGAGATACAAGGCTTTTCTCGTCCAGGACGATAGATATCTAATTTCTCTTGTTAAATACATTCACAGAAACCCGGTAAAAGCGGGACTCTGTTCGAGCGTACGGGATTATCTTTGGTCAAGTGACCATTTTTACAGGCAAATGGAACACGAATTTGTCAATTTTGGTTTATTGTTTGAGATGTTATCCGGGGACAGAGAGAGGTTCATGAAAGAGTATGATATTTTAATGTCTCAAGATGATGATACCGACTGCGAAGCAATAATTAATGAAGCAGTAATTAATAAGGTAGATTTTAAACCTAAAATGCCGGATGAAGATAAAAATCTAATCATTGAAAGAGAGACACTGGATGAAATATTAAAAAAGGCTGCTAATGATAAGGAGGAATACGAGTCTATCAAGAAGGGATCGAGGATGAGGAGGCTTACAAATGCCAAGTTGATTTACGCCATAGCTGCATATGAACAGGGATATTCAATGCAAGAAATTGCCCGCCATATTAATGTTTCTGCAACAGCAGTTTTT
>NZ_MVQM01000150.1:0-35938 GCF_002067195.1 Pelotomaculum sp. PtaB.Bin117
GCTGTAATATGGTCATTATATCCAGCAAGTTCCGGACAGGCAATACCGTCAGCTTTCGGCCATTTTAGGCTAGCGGAAACAATCTACATTTCTTCCTAGACATCTTTATATTATATTTCTTTATAGGCATAATCTCTGCGTGTATAGCCAGACTATTCTTTAAGTATTATCTATACTTCTACCTGCCTCAATCAATATTTATAAACATGATTCTCTTTACGCTTTTAGCCAATGGGGTAATTATTTTGATTTCTTTATGTTTTGCCTTTAATAAGTTGGGGAAATTAAGATTGGCAGAAATGCTTAAAGGAGAGTAGTTATGAATGTATTATCATTAGAAAAAATAAGTAAAAAGTATCACCTTAATAAAAGCGAAATAACACCATTACGGAATATTTATCTAACTGTCAGCAAGGGTGAATTTGTGACTGTTATGGGACCTTCGGGATCAGGTAAATCAACCCTCCTAAACATAATTGGCACCCTAGATTCTCCGTCAAGTGGGGTTATGACTCTCTTTGAAAAATATAATTCTCAAAGCATGACAGAAAAGCAGCGGGCTTTAATAAGGCTTAAACTCATAGGTTTTGTATTTCAGTCCTTTAATCTTATACCTTTCTTAAGCGCATTGGAGAATGTTGAATTGCCTCTTAGAATTATGGGAATTAAAAGGAATGAAAGAATTAAGAAAGTTTTCGATATTCTTGCACGTGTAGGATTAGATAAGAGATTAAATCATTATCCAAGTCAATTAAGCTCGGGAGAACAACAAAGAGTCTCTATCGCGAGGAGTCTAATAAATGACCCAGAACTTGTTCTAGCTGATGAGCCTACTGGAAATCTGGACAGCACAAATACCCAAGAAATAATAAAATTAATGAAGGAACTATGTGCTGAAAAAAGGGTTGCTTTTTTAATAGTAACTCATGATAATGAAATTACATGGGCAGCTGATAGGGTATTATATCTTAATAACGGGGAACTCAACAATAAAACTTAATTAGAGAGAGGATAGAATGACCGGTATTTTTATTGCCTTGCATTATTAATTATTATATATGGACTAACTAGTTACTATTTGGAGAGCAAAGAAGAGAATAATTGCATTAGCACCAGCCAGCCGCACCTTTGTCCGATCATCCGCGGAAAACCAGGGCTGATGTCGTCGGGTTCGGTACCAAAATTAGCCATCAAATTGATGAAGCGGCTAATGTCTCCATTGAAATACTGAGTTGGATATCGTTCAATGAAGGAATAACTTTAATAGCATCGGTTGAATCAGGCTGAGCATAGCACAGTTTGTGTATGGTGCACCCCATTGTCAAGACAAATTTTTGACTGACTTAAGTTAGGTTCTCCTTTCCGGTATTTATAGATATTTAATGCAGAAACCTTACCTTTGGAGGAGGTCAAGGGCGAGCGAAGCTCGTTCATCGGAGGCCCTTGACATCTGTGTGGTCCAATATCCTTTTGTCGAGGTTCCAGCTGTAACAAACATGTTCGCGTTCGCGCATAAGAATTAACTAATAGTAATCATGCCAGGGGTCCATGCGAGGGTCCATGCCAGCATGCCAGGGGTCAGCCCTTGACATTGGACAAAAGCATAAATTTAATTTTTCACAGTAATAAATAGCGGAGGATAATGTAATTAGAACACTTATGTTTAAAATATAATGTACACTACTAATATACAAAACTCAAAGCTGTCCAATGTCAAGGGCTGACCCCATTCCGATCAATGTCAAGGGCTGACCCCATTCCGGTGCATTCCGGTGGGGCTGAAAAAAATGAATACTGTTGGCGCTCCCGACAAAACATATAAAAGACATCTGCCGGAGCGCCATTTCTTCTTTATTGAATGGTTTGCGCGCGCCGGACGAGAAGGTGAAGATATTTGAACAGCCTGACCAGTTTTTTTAACCCTAAGTCAGTAGCTGTTATCGGCGCTTCTAAATCACCGGAGAAAATCGGAAACGTTATTGTAAAAAACATCATCTCCAGCGGCTACACCGGCAAAATATTTCCAGTCAACCCGAAGGAAAAAGAAATCGAAGGGCGGGCTTGTTATCCATCGGTCGGTGCCGCCCCGGAACCGGTGGAGTTGGCGGTTATATCAGTCCCGGCGCCCCTGGTGCTGGATATGGCGACGGCATGCGGCAAGAGCGGAGTAAAAAACCTGGTGGTGATAACAGCGGGGTTTAAAGAAACAGGCAAAGAAGGACTCCGCCTGGAGCATAAACTGGTCGAAATTTGCCGTTCGTACAAAATGGGGATGCTTGGGCCTAATTGCGTGGGCTTTATGGATACTCACACCCCGATAAACGCTTCATTTTCGACCGGGTTTCCCTTGGAAGGAGAAATCGCCTTTATTTCACAGAGCGGCGCCATGGTGTCATCTATTCTGGACTGGAGCCATTCGGTAGGTCTCGGCTTCAGTAAATTTATCAGTCTCGGCAATAAAGCCGATCTGACGGAATCCCATTTCATAGAAAACGCGGCGGATGATCCGCATACCAAAGTGATTCTTTGTTATATCGAAGATGTGGAAAACGGGCCTCTTTTTCTTGAAACAGCCCGGCGGGTCAGCCGGAAAAAACCTATTGTCATCCTCAAATCCGGAACCAGCCAGGCGGGCGCCCGGGCGGCTTCTTCCCACACCGGCGCGCTCGCGGGCAGCAATATAGCTTATGAAGCGGCGTTCCGCCAATGTGGAGTGATTCGGGCCGGGAGCATGCCGGAATTGTTTGACCTGGCCATTGCTTTTGCCAATCAGCCTGTTCCCCGGGGAGAACGTGTAGCCATTATTACGAACTCCGGTGGTCCGGGCATCGTGGCAACCGACAATATTGAATTAAAAAACCTGAAAATGGCCCATTTTACCAGAGAAACGGTTGACGAGCTAAGAAAAAAATTGCCCGCTGAATCGAATATATACAACCCGGTAGACGTATTGGGCGACGCCAAAGCTGACCGGTACCGGTTCGCGTTGGATAAAGTTCTGGCCGATCAGGGCGTGGACAGCGCCGTTGTCCTGCTCTGCCCGGGCGGAGTGACCGAGCCGGTGGAAACTGCCAGGGCTATGGTTGAGATGAGTAGAATATACCCGGAAAAACCTTTGCTTGCCGCTTACATGGGTGGCAAACAAATTGAGGAAGGCGCTAAATTACTTTCAGCGGCAAAAATACCCTGCTTTGCTTTTCCGGAACCGGCGATTGCCTCTATTAGCGGCATGGTGAGCTATACCGGGACTAAAAATATTGGTAAAGATAAAGAAATACCGTCATTCGATAATGTGGATCCCGGGACAGTGGAAACAATATTAAATAGTGTAAGAATGGATAAGCGTCTGGTGCTCCTGGGCAGCGAAGCCGCAAAAGTGCTGGCTGCTTACGGCATACCCACGGCGGCAGCCGAACTGGCCACCCAGCCGGAAGAAGCGGCCGGATTGGCGGATGAGATGGGCTATCCGGTTGTGCTAAAAATAGCCTCACCTAAAATTACGCATAAAACTGACGTGGGTGGGGTAATTACCGGCCTGGACTCATATGAAAAAGTGCGCAAAGGCTTCATTGAAATCATCGAAAAAATTCAGCGATACATGCCCCGGACGGTCATTTACGGGGTTGAGGTGCAAAAAATGATGCCTAAAGGGACAGAGTTGATTATCGGCATGACCAGAGACGTGCAGTTCGGTCCGCTAATCGCTTTTGGCCTTGGCGGTATTTATGTAAACTTGATCAAAGATGTTTCATTCCGCCTGGCAAACGGCCTGACAATTACTGAGATTAAAAAAATGATCAGCGAAACCAGGGCCTATACCCTGCTGCGCGGCTATCGGGGGGAAAAACCCGCCGACATGCAGGCCATTATCGAGGTTATCGGCAGATTTACCAAACTGGTCACCGATTTTACTGAAATAACCGAGGTGGATATTAATCCGCTGTTTGCATACAACCGGGGTGTTTCGGCTGTTGATGTGAAAATAACTATATCGTGAGGTGTTTTCGGTGAAAAATCTATATATCATGGGTACTTCCGGCAGCGGAAAAACCAGTGTGGCTGTAGGATTAGCAATCAAGTTCAGACAAGAGGGATACCGGGTGGCTTACTTCAAACCGGTGGGCAGCACCGGGAGCAGCACCGTCAAAGGTGACGAAGATGCCTTGTTGATGAAAGAAGTGCTGCAAATGGAACATCCGCTGGAAACAATCGTTCCTTACATGGCCGGTCCTTCTTATCTGTCCGGCTATAAGCATTCCTGTGTTTCTGTGAAGACAATCGTTGAGGCATATGAAACGGTAGCGGCGGGAACGGATCTGGTGATCATCGGCGGAGCCAGCTTCCCTCATATCATGGGATGCCTCGGGCTTGACGCCGCCAGCCTGGCGGTTGAACTGCAAGCTCTTCCCCTCTTTGTGATCAGGATTGAAAGCGATTACAGTCTGGATCTAGCAATTTTTTTCAATAATTACCTGGAGTTGAAAGGCATTTTTACTATAGGAAACATTTTCCACAATGTGCCTCAATCACTTATGGCGAAGACAGAAGGAATTTACCGGCCCATCCTAGAAGAACGCGGTTATGATATCCTTGGCGTTATCCCAAAACATCCGGTAATAACCTCACCTACGGTAAAAGATTATTTCGAAGTGCTTGGGGGTGAAATACTGGCCGGGAAAGACTGTTTGGAGCGAGTGGTGGAAGACGTGGTTATTGGCGCCATGACTATTGAAAGTGCCCTGGGTTACCTGCGGCGTACCGCGAATAAGGCTGTGATCACCGGCGGGGACCGTTCGGAAGTAGCCTTGTCCGCCCTGGAAACCAGCACTGCCGCGATCATTCTCACCGGCGGACTGTACCCGAATGTTAAAGTAACTGCCCGCGCTGAAGAAAAAGGAATACCTGTGATTTTAGTCTACTATGACACATACACAACTATAGAGAAAATGTCTGAAGTCACCAGGCGGGTCAAGGCTACCGACCGGCAAGCCATTAACATTGCTGTAAATAATATAGAAAAATACTGCGATTGGCGCAGCATCTTAAGCTCATTGCAGTAAATTTTTTAATATTATCAAAGCCGCAAATGAATTTTATGTAAACTAATATTACTTCTTTAATTCCTCACGGCCTTGTTGAATTTGACTTAATACCGTCCCTAAATTCTCCTCAAGGCTGGCCAATATGTCATCAGCATAATCACGCGCCCCTCCCTTGATCTCGCGGGCCACTGATTCAGCTTTCTGAACTACCTCCTCCGCTACTTTTTTTGCCTGGCGGACTATTTCACTGTCGTCAGCCTGCTTTTCCACCTGCCTTTGGGCGTCCTCCATAATCCGGACCGCCTCTTTTTGGGAATCATTCAGCACCTTTTCCCGTTCCTGGATAATCCAATTAGCCTGGCGGATTTCCTCGGGCATATTTGTCCTGATATGGTCCAGCAGATCTAGAATCCTGTCCTCGTCAACAAGCACTTTTTTGGTTAATGGTATTTTACTGCTCGATTCGATAAGGTCTTCGAGCTCATTCAGTACGCTTAGCAAGTCCACTAATTTCTACCCCTCCTTACAAAAATCGCTGTCTCTTAATTTTCTCCACAAGCTTCTTTTCCACCAAAGGCGGCACCAGATGCTCCAAAGGCCCGTTAAAAATAGCAACATCTTTTACCGCGCTGGAACTGATATAAGAATATTCCGCTCTGGTCATTAAAAAGATCGTCTCAACATTACAGGCAAGATTTTTATTAATAAGCGCCATGCGGAACTCATTTTCAAAATCGGAAACCACCCGCAAACCGCGGACTATGGCAGCCGCTTTTTGCTCTGCGGCGTAATAAACCGTCAGGCCGTTGAAAGAGTCTACCTTAACATTAGGATAAGGAGATAAAACTTCTTTTAACATTTCAACCCTTTCCGATATGGAAAACAGGGGGTTTTTAATCGGGTTCCTGGATACTGCCGCGATTACCTGATCAAAAAGAACCGAAGCTCTAACAATGATATCCAAATGACCTAGTGTTACAGGGTCAAAACTTCCCGGACAAATCGCCGTCCGCAAACTATTTTCCCTCCCCGGCACATTATTGATGATAATAAAATGAAAGCAACGTATCCCCGTACTTTTCCTGACGTAGCAATCTCAATGAAGCAGCCGCGTCCTGAGCCGGCGGGTCTTTCTTACTACTTTCTACTATAATTGTTCCACCAGGTTTCAATAAATTATTTTTAATTATGGCGTCTAAAATACTGGAGACCAGACCTTGAAGATAAGGCGGGTCAATAAAAATCAGATCGTATACTTGTCCTTCTTCTCCCAGTAAAGAAATGGCTTTAACGGCATTAAGGCATAATAAACGGGCATTAGCCTCAAGTCCGGTAATACCAAGGTTTTCTTTGATGATATGAATATTATTTATATCTTTTTCAACAAAAACCGCCCTATCAGCTCCCCTGCTCAAGGCTTCTATGCCGACACTGCCCGTACCCGCGAATAAATCCAAAAAGCTGCTCCCGGCAATGAAAGGTCCCAGCATGTTAAAAAGAGCTTCTTTCACCCGATCAGATGTCGGTCTTACTTTAAGCCCCCTGGGAGCTTTCAACTGCCGCTTTTTAGCAATACCTGCAATGACGCGCAAAATATTTAATCCCTTTCTTTTACAAAAAACATTATAGCATAATAATATAAGAAAATCGAATTTTTTCATAATTTTAAAATAATAAACTTATTTATGTATATCACCATGGAAATAGGACAACATAGTGATGTTAAAGAGGTGATAGTATGGAATTGGATTTTTATAAAACATTTTCAATAAATATTGACTTGGCGATTGAAGCCCATGACCTGGTACGGGGACAAACCGGCCAGGAAATCCCGGGGGTTGTCGTCGACCGTGAGAAATACGAGAACTCATCTGTAACAATTGTAAAAATAGTCGAAGAGCAAGCGGAACAATTAATGGGAAAGCCGCGCGGCAATTATATCACCATCGAAGCTCCGTCCCTACGGGAAAATAATCGTTTGGCCCAACAAGAAATAGCGGAAGTCCTCGCGAAAAAGCTATCTTCTCTTTTTAACCTGCCTGAAAAAGCCAATATTCTCCTGGTCGGGCTGGGAAACTGGAATGCGACTCCTGACGCCCTCGGGCCGAAAGTAATCGAACACAGCATGGTTACCCGTCACCTCTTTAAATACGCGCCCGAAGAATTGGGTGAAGGCATGCGTTCAGTAAGCGCCATTGCGCCTGGCGTGCTGGGAATTACCGGTATCGAGACAGCTGAAATAATCAAGGGGATTGTGGAAAAAATTAAACCTGAATTAGTGATTGTAATCGATTCCCTGGCTGCCGGCAGTGTCGACCGCATCGCCGCCACTATCCAAATCGCCGATACAGGAATAAACCCCGGTTCTGGCATAGGCAACCATCGGACCGGCATAAACCAGGCCAGTATGGGCGTACCCGTTATCGCCATTGGAATACCGACCGTCGTTCACGCGGCGGTGATTGCCCAGGTTACCGTGGAGCATTTTTTGGAGCAGCTTAAAGAAAACCCGGTACTCAACCAAATATATCAAAATTTACGCCCGGACTTCACTCACCAGGTCATTGATCAGGTATTGCAGCCTTTTGCCGGAAATCTCATGGTAACGCCCAAAGAAATTGACTCCCTTATATTAAACACTTCAAAAACCGTTGCCGGCGGAATTTCCATGGCTTTACACCCATCGATCAATTTCGAGGATTTTAATATTTATTTGAATTAGCTTTATTTGAATTAGCGGCAATACAAACAAGCGGAATAAAATTCCGCTTGTTTGGGAAAATAAATAATATAAACTTGGATAGTGGGTTGACAATTTTTTATAAAACCCGGGCAATGCATGCAGGCAGTTACCCGGGATGTTACGAAACTAGCCGGCTTAGTCCCCCGCTCCCTTCACTGACCGTTAGGGTGTCATGTTCACATTAGTCACCTGGGGAGTGGGCGGAACAGTGCCCGATGCCAAGCTGTTTTCATAAGCGGCGATCATCTTTTTAACCATGTTGCCGCCGATAGCTCCATTCATCCTTGACGGCAGGTCACCCATGTAACCGCCTTCAGGAATTTGGATACCGAGTTCACGGGCGGTTTCCCATTTGAAATTTTCCATCGCCCGGCCGGCTCCACGAATCAGGATTTGATTTGTCTTTTGTCCTTGTGCCATTATTTCACCTCCTTTTTTGTTTTGTGAATTTAGTATGAACCCGGCCGGATACAATTATGCTAGAACATCTTCCCTCATTAAGCGATTAAAAAATAAACGATCAAAAATTATGAAATTAAAATATAGCTTTTAATGACACGTACCCAACCACGGTATGCCGAGACGGTCGATTAATTCTTCGTAGCCCATGGCGTCCAACTCGTCCCTGTTTTTCATAATATAAAACAGGATTTCGCCCTGGCGGAGCAGTTTTTTAAACTCCGCCCAAGCGTTATTCTTTAACTTCTTGTAAATATTTTTCAAGGCCAAGGCTTCAATGACAAAAAGCAAATCAGCGTCCACGCTGCGAAAACCTGGAAAAGACTGGGCAATAACAGTTATTTTACTATCCCGCACCTCCCAGATTTGCATCCGGCTGCCTTCGGCCCCAAAATTACTTTTGGGGAGGATGCCAATTTTCCCACCCTTTTTTATTTCTAGAAAAACGTCCTTTTCCGTGTTTAAGAAATTTTCCCAAGCATCAAGATCTTCCAGTATTTCATCGGTAGTAATCCTTCATTCCTCCCAATCCATGATTTATCATATTTGCCGCTTATATTCTTACACCTAAACGGTAACCTTCGTGAATAGCTTGATACAGCCCCCTGGGGGCTACAGCGTCCCCAACTATATGCAACTCGTCAACCATATATTCAAGGTCTTGGAAGATACCCTGCCGGGATACCCGCGGGGCCGCCAGTACTACCGTGTCAACCTCCACTAAAGTTTCATCGCCATCCTTCCCTACCAATAAGCCAGCATCGGTAATTTCTTTTACTTTAGCCTTGGTAATCTTCTTGATATTCAGTTCCTCCACCCAGGAGGTATGACGCCATTTCCAGGTAGGCATAACATCTTCAGCCAGCCGCTTGCTTTCTTCGATGATGGCAACCTCATGGCCTGTGGTAGCCAGGTACTCGGCTGTAACCAGGCCGACCTTGCCGCCGCCGACTACCGCTACTTTTTTCCCGCATTGTACCTCGTCGTGCAATACCGCTTTAGCAGTGACAGCCTTTTCACGGCCCGGCAGATTGCCCGGATCAACGCCGGCGCCGGTGGCAACTACCGCCACATCATACCGGTGCAGCATCTTCCGGAACATGCCTGCATTAATTTCAGCGCCGAGGTGAACTTCAATATTATGTTTCTTTAGCATAACCTCATAATAGGATAAGAGATCCTCCAGGTCCTCTTTAATAGCCAAATCACACTTGGCATAAGCCCGCAACTGCCCGCCCAGCTGGCTGTCCTGCTCGTAAACGGCAACCTTGTGTCCCCGCTGGGATGCCGCTATGGCACACTCCATGCCCGCCGGGCCGCCCCCGATAACGATAACCTTTTTCTCGTAAGCCGGCGGCTTGATGTGATACTCAGGTTCAACTTCATGCCCCAGCACCGGGTTAACAGTGCAAATGTAGGGAAGATCACGGAACAACCTGGACAGGCAAAGCAGACAGCCGACACATGGCTTAATTTCATTCAACCTACCCTCGGCAGTTTTGATGATGCGTTCCGGGTCTGCCAGCATTGGCCGGCAAACTTCCCAGAGGTCAAACTGTCCCTTGACCAGGCTGTCGTTGGCCATAACCGCATCAGGCAGCCGCACTCCAAAAGCAATAGGAACATTGGGTATTTCCCTTTTTGCTTGTTCAGCCAGATAGTTCCAGTGCCCCGGCGGAATATCCCGGCCGATGGAAGACTCCGGAGACTCCTGCCAGCCGATACACATACTGATCAAATCAACGCCGCATTCGGCGGCTATTTTCATCGTTTCCAGACATTCTTCCTCAGTGTTGCCGCCGTATCGATCCATAAGCTCCGTACCGTTTAAGCGTACTGATAATATGTGGTCACCTATGGCATTTTTTATCTCATAGATAATTTCGCGCATAAAGCGCGCCCGGTTCTGCAACGAACCGCCATATTCATCGGCGCGCCGGTTGGTAAATTTTGAAAGGAAATTAGCCAGGATGTAACCCATGAAACTGGTTACCTCCACCCCGTCAAATCCTGCTTTAACGGCTCTTTTAGCCGCATCGGCGTGTTCCTTTATGCAAAGCCTGATATCTTCCTTGCTCATCTCGCGCGGCGGGCGGAAGTGGGGCAGCGTTTGCGGAACTACCGACGGCGCCACACAGAAACCGTTGTCAATACCGCCATAACGCCCGGCATGAAGAAGCTGCTGAATAGCAACCGCTCCATTCTCCTTAAACATGGCGGCAATCCTCTCGAACTGGGGCAGGAACTTATCGTCATGCAAGGCAATTTGCCGGAAGTAGGCTTTGCCGTCGCCCCTGGGATCTACAAAAGCTCCCTGGTTGGTAATCATTCCGGCGCCCGTATTAGCAATAACCCTGGTCCGTTCGATTTCACGCTCGGTAATATACCCGTCCCGGGTATTGTAGTTTGATACTCAGCAAGCCGCGTATTTAATGCGGTTCTTTATTTCATACTTGCCTACTTTATACTTTTCAAACAGTTTTGGAAGCTTGGTTTCACCCGTTTTTTGCACCTCGCAACACTCCTTTTTGATTTTGTATTGAGTATTATTAAGGTATATTGTTGAGCTGTGTTTTTTTACCAACCTCCTTCCAGAACGTCAAGGTGAGTTCGTCCTCAGCAGTCCTCAACATTATCCCCGTATTTTTTACCTCAGTTGGGACTATTTCAGCACACCTTTTTTAGCTGCAAAAATGTTGCCAATAACTTTCACAGAACATTCATATATAAACAAATTATTGTGCAGCCATAAAGTTGGGGGATTTGGTATCATATCATAATCCCCCAACTTTATTTTCGAACTGATTATAGATACTTGGCGCTATACACAGCCAGCAAGCTACAACAATCGTGATAAGGAATGAGAAAATGAACTTAAAACTAAGATACTACTTAAATATTTTTTGAAGCTTTTTCTTTAGCCAGTTTTTCGATAATGTCTTCGCGCAGCTTGCGCTTAAGAATCTTGCCCGCCGGACTTAACGGGAAGGCGCTGACAATTTCGAGTCTTTCCGGGAGCTTGAACGCAGCGATGTTTTGTTTCCTTAAAAAATCCTTGAGTTCTTCAAAAGTCATTGTTTCACCGGCTTTAAGCAGTACGAAAGCGCAAGCTTTTTCACCGAATACCTCGTCCGGCATTGCCACAAGGCAAACATTTTCGACCTTGGGGTTGGCCAAAATATAGTTCTCGACCTCTTCACAACTGATTTTCTCGCCGCCGCGGTTGATTAGATCTTTTTTCCGGCCTTCGGTAAACAGGTAGCCGCGTTCGTTCTTACGCACTATGTCACCGGTGCGGTAAAATCCATCCGCGGTAAAGGATTTACTATTGTGCTCCGGCGCTTTGTAATAGCCGCGTATCGTATAGGGACCGCGAACAATCAGCTCGCCAGTCTGGCCGTCCGGCACTTCATTCCCGTTATCATCCACCACCTTGATTTCATCACCGGGGGAAATGGGGACACCGGAACTGTTGATTAGCATATCCTCGTCTGCATCCAGGGGGCATATGCTCAAAAGGCCTTCCCCGGTGCCGAACACCTCCTGGGGCTTGCATTTAAATTGCTCGACGATATGCTTGCGCAGTTCCGGCGCCAGCCTGGCCCCGCCATTTTGGATAACTTTTAGCGAACTGATATCATAACGCAACGGAACAGGTGAGCTTACCCACCTCGAAACCAGCGGCACAGCGGCAGCTATAATCGTCACCTTTTCTTTCTCAACGAGGGAAAATACCGTTTCCTCGTCAAGACCAGGCGATATTACTGCTTTACCGCCGTAATACAGGGCCGCCAAGAGCCCGGGGCAACCCAAAGTATAATTGTGCGCGATTGGCAATACGGCGAGGAAGACAGTATCTTCATCGTATCCTCCCACCTTGCCGCTCTGCCGTATGTTATAAACGTAGTCGTTATGTGTCCTGGGAATCAGTTTGGGTATACCGGTCGTCCCGCCGGAAAGAAGCATGAAAGCGACTTCATCCGGATCAGGCCGGTACCGGGCTAGAAAATCATCCGGATATTTGTGCTCAATCGGTGAATCGAGCAATGCTTCAAGTGAAATCTGATCATTTTTTGCTTCGCCTTGTATAAATATATATTTGAGACAATGCTGCTCCGCCCGCACTTGTTCGACCATGCTAACGTAATCAAATTTACGCTGTACTGTAGGAGTAAAAGTGGCTACCGCATCTGCATGCTGAACGAAGTAACTAATCTCCGTAAAGCGGTGGGCAGGCAATGCCATCACAGGTATCACACCGATCTTGACCAGAGCTAAAAATGTATATACGTTTTCCGGGGTGTTCGCTAATTGAAAGACGACTCGATCCAGCGGTTTCAAACCCAAATCCCAAAAATGGTGCGCTAACCGGTTAACTTTTTCCCCAAGCTGGTTGTATGTGATCCGCAAGTCTCCATAAATCAACGCCTCTTTGGAACCGTATTTTTCAACTGAAGACTCCAACATTTCACCGAGTGTCAAATCCGACCAGTAACCATTTTCACGGTACAGCCTGCCAAATGCCTCCGGCCACGGGGTGAAACCTTCCAACATAATCTTTCCTCCTTAATAAAATTTTGGCACAAAACACGCTTGGGTAGTGATCAGCCCGACTGGATCAACCTCCTTAATCAAGAAAATTCATAAAATTATGAAGGTTGCAAAAAATGTGCCATCATTGATTGCGACAGCACATCATTTAGTGGAAATCCAGGTTTCCAAAAATTTAAACTCTTTGGAATAATTAATTACCACCTGGAAGTATAAGTTTCCAGGTGGTAATAGTTTCAGGGAGGCTATAGTTGATACTTTTTCAATTTTTTTAGTACCGCCGTATGGGAGATACCCAATGCCTGACCAATATTCCGCGAGTTCTTATATTTTTTTAAGGCTTTGAACAATATCTCTTTTTCGGTAATTTCTAAAGCTTCTTTTAAAAGAGGGATGGCCTCTTCCGTTTGCTCCGTCCCAGGTTTGTCATCCGCATATGTCACAGCGGTTGTGAAGGTACCACGATTTGTCGCCGCAAAAGCATTTGCGCTGATAATGTCACTTGAACTGGTAATTACCAGCCGTTCCAAAGCATTTTTCAACTCTCTTATATTGCCCGGCCAGTGGTAGTCCAAAAATTTTTGCATCAGCCCGGGTGTAATTATTTTATTTGTACCGTACTTCTTGTTGAACTCGCTTAAAAAATAATCCGCCAGCAAAGGGATATCCTCTGTTCTGTCCCGCAGCGGCGGGATTAATATCGGTACAACATTGAGGCGATAATACAGGTCTTCCCTGAATCTTCGTTCCGCAACCATTTGCGTTAAGTCCCTATTGCTTGCGGCAATCAAACGCACACTAGCCTTAACCACTTTAGTGCCGCCTAAACGGATGAATTCACCGTCCTGCAATACTCTCAGAAACTTGCCCTGTATGTCCATAGGCAAATCTTCAATTTCATCAAGAAAAAGAGTGCCTTCATTCGCCAGTTCAAAAAGCCCCGGCTTGCCTTCTCTATTAGCCCCCGTGAAAGCCCCGCGGGAATAGCCGAAAAGCTCTGATTCCAGTAGAGGCCCTGGTATCGCGCCGCAGTTAACCTTGATAAAAGCTCCTTGCCTTTTGCTCCAGACGTGAATTAACTTGGCAAACACTTCTTTGCCAACGCCGGATTCCCCCTGCAGCAAAACCGTCACCTCACTGCCGGCGACACGTCTGGTTAATTCCAGTATTTTGTACATTTCCGGATTACAGGTAATCATTTCATGGGCATCCAGCTCTTCTTTCAGTATTTTGTTAAATTCCGACCGCAGTTGATCGCTTAGCTCGCGTGACTGGGCAAGCTGTTCCTGCAAGTTGATTATTTCCGACATGTCTCTCGCGTTCGTTACTACCCTGATCACGTCACCGTTATCATCCAGAACCGGCGAGGAAGTAACCATAACCACCTTCCCGGTCTTTATTTTCTGTATTCCGGTTACAATTTTTCTACTTTCCCTGGCCAACTGCGCAATCGGTTCGGAAGTAAAAAACCCTTTCATGTACAAGGAATCAATTTTTTTTCCTAAAAAATGGCTGGCGGTAAGATTCGTTATCCGTAATAGAGATTCATTTATTTTCAGAACCTTACCTTTACCGTCGGTAATCAGTATCCCGTCATATGATGAAGCAATAATTCCCTCTAATTCTTTGTTAATTTTTTTAAATGATTCCAATTCTGTAGATATCTCTTCCAACTCGGTAATTTCTTGAAAAACTGTAACGGCCCCAATCACTGTATCTCTATCATATATAGGTGTCCGGTTAACAACAAAAGTTTTGTTGTTAAAGATAAACCGCTTGCCATACTCGCTTTGGCCTGTGTTAACAATGTTAGGCAGCTTTGTTTCCGTTATCAGGGAAGTAATTGGCTTGCCTAAGACAGGCTGGTTAAATCCCAGCATTTTTTGCGCCGCCACGTTGCATATTATTATGACTCCATTCTGGTTAATAGCAATGATACCGTGATGAATATAATCAAGAATAAAAGGAATTATATGGCCCACCAACATTTGCATGAGTCCCCCCCTTTGGGGTCAGGCTTTACTTTGTTACTTTCTTTCCATCCTTAATTTTCTTTAAACATTCTTCCATCTCAACTCGAAATTTTTCGTTATACTCAATTTCGTTGAACGTTCTAGTCACGGCTGATTGGCTTATTCCTAAAAATTCCGCCGCCCGGCTTCTGGTTAATAGGCCGCTGCTGACCGCCAAGTACAGAAAGTTCCTTCTGGCTCTTGCTATTTTAGGTAATTTGCTCTTTTTTAAAACCATTTCTTCAGAAATATTGATTTTCTTAGCTATTAACGTAAGCAATTCTTCCGGTGAGACGCCAATATTTAATCCATTGCTGGATTTTTTAATTTTAGGCAAAACGGGTTGATACAGGATTGCCGGGTTGCTCTTCGGCATATCTTCCTCTTGGGTATTTTGCATAAACTGCAAGTAATTTTGCACAGCCTTGTGGGGCTCATTACCAAAGTAATTTAAAATAAATTCAGTTGACACTAAATCGCTCTCAGCCCTTATGTAGTCCCTATGACTGCTCCACTTATAGTCGAGAGACGGACTCAATCCCGCCTTAACCGGGTTCGCATGTATGTATTTTATCAGCGTAAGAAGATAGTCATCCTTCCCGCATAAAACTGCTTTGTAACGCTGCTGAAAAACATGTCCAACACGCCCATAATTTTTGTTAAAGTACTGCGTATATGATAGCTGAATACCCTGCATTATTCCAGATAAGGGGTTATCCCTGACTTCTATCAGTAAATGCAGGTGGTTATCCATAAGAGCATAAGCGTATATTAAAAAATCATATTTATCTTTATACTTTTTTAGCAGATCCAGATATTTTGCTTTATCATCATTTTTACAAAAGATATTTTCTCTATTATTGCCTCTCGCTATAATGTGATTGATCGCCCCGTGGTAGTGTATTCTAGGTTTTCTCGCCATATGACTGCTCCATATAACAAGTATTTACAAATCTATTTTACACAAAGAAACTCACAAAGTAAAGCCTGACCCCATAAGATATGCCACCGCTAAACGCGATGGCATACAATATTATTTCTAATGTATCTCTGTTGAACTAAGCCCCAATTATTATCAATTGCAGGTCTATAGATTACATAGACCTTTTGCGGCATTACTGCACTGTTAAGACGAAGAATGGCGGCTGCCAGGTTAGATTATTACGGTAAATCGTTATTTATTTCTGTTGATCCAGCTGTCTAAGCTTGTAACGTTGAACCTTGCCGGTGGCAGTCTTAGGCAGCTCTTCAATCGCCTCAATCCACCGCGGGAACTTATAGGGGGCAATAGCATTCTTTACGTACAGCTTGACTTCTTCCATCAGCTTTTCTGTTACTTCCACATCCGGTTTGAATACTATATACGCCTTCGGCTTAATCAAACCATCAACATCCGGGGAACCGACCACGCCGCATTCCAGCACGGCCGGGTGCGCCATAAGCGTGTTTTCGACTTCAACAGGGGAAACCCAAATGCCGCCGGCCTTGATCATGTCGTCGCCCCGGCCGGCGTAAGTGAAGTAACCTTCTTTATCAATGGAGTACTGGTCACCGGTGTTGAACCACTCGCCGACAAAAGTATTTTTAGTCTTTTCGTGCTTGTTCCAGTAGCATGACGCCGTGCTGTCACCTTTAATCATCAATGTGCCTACTTCCCCGGGCGGCAATGATACGCCGTTCTCGTCCACTATTTTCGCCTCGTAGCCCGGCACTATCGTGCCGGTGCTGTCGGGCCTGGACATGCCCGCCCTGTTGCTGACATAGATGTGCAGGATTTCCGTCGAGCCGATTCCGTCCAGAATTTCCAAGCCGAATTTTTCCCTCCACTGGCGCCATACAGGTCCCGGCAGCGCCTCACCGGCGGACGCGCACAGCCGGATAGAACTCATGTCGTAGTTTTTCTCCGCGTCTTTTACCTGCACGATGGCATTATAAGACGTCGGAACCCCGAAGTAAAGGGTCGGGCGGTACTTGGTGCAAACTTCGAGAACGTGCTTGGGCTGCGGGCGATCAGGCGATAATATAGTTGCTCCGCCAACGTAAAACGGGAAGAACAAAGCATTGCCGAGTCCGTATGCGAAGAACAGCCTCGCCACTGAATAGGTGATATCGTTCTCGTTAATGCTCAAGATACCCTTACCGTAATATTCGGCGCTGTAAGACACATGTCATGGTGCAGGTGCACGGTGCCTTTCGGAAAACCGGTGGTGCCGGAACTGTAAAGCCAGAAAGCGGCGTCATCCGGAGAAGTGGGAGCCGCGGCCAATTCAGTGGAACCGCCTTTCAGCAACTCGTCAAAATTGATGGTGTTTTCAACCGGCTCCCCAATCACTATGATATTTTTCAAAAATATAAGTTCATCTTTCACCGTAAGAATGCCGGGCAGCAGCTCACGGCTGACCACAACGGCTTTCGACCTGCTGTCATTTAAGAGATAGCGATAGTCTTCCGGCTTCAACATGGTGTTGGTCGGTATGGGCACTGCCCCGATCTTCATCGCGCCGAAAAATGTATAGACGAATTCCGGACAGTCAAACGCCAGCAAAAGCACCCTGTCCTCCATGTTTATACCCAAAGAGAGCAAGGCGTTGCCAGTACGGTTGACGTTGTCCAAAACTTCCTGATAAGTAATTCTATCTTCTTTGTGATAAATAGCTACCTTGCCGCCGCGCCCTTGAGCAACGTTCCAATCGACAAAACGTTCAGCTTCATTATACTTGTCCGGAAAAGTAAGTTTTGCATAAGTCATACGATTTCCTCCCTTATTTTTTTAATCATTTAAAATATTAAACAATTGCAATAATTTTGCCAGTTTACAATATTCGATAAAATAACCATAAGATCAAAGATAACACGGGTTTTACACAATAATAAAAAAGCCGCCGTTTAAATACAGCGACATGCGGGTGGAACTATAAGGTTCCCGACCCCAATAAAGCGGAAACATTATGTTCCAAACGGAACATAATGTTTCCGCTTTATTAGAAACTTAACCAGGCAGGTCTTCATTACAGCTTATATTTTCTTATTTTTCTCAAAACAGCGGTGTGGGATATACCCAAGATCCGGCCAATACGTCTGGAATTTTTATATTTTTTTAACGCTCTGGACAATATGTCTTTCTCAACGCTCTCCAAAATCTCTTTTAAGGGGGAAAACACTTCTTCACTCTGATGACCCGGCTCAGGTGCTGCGCTTTCACCCGCACCTGCCGTATTCCGAAGCTGAACATTTTGTTTTGCCACTAAGATGTCTTCATTAACAACATCACTAATAATATCACTGGAGCAGGTAATAATTAACCGTTCCACAACATTTTTCAATTCCCGAATGTTACCCGGCCAGTGATAATTCATAAAGCTTTGCAGCAAACCGGGAGCCAATGATTTTTCTACGCCATATTTATTATTGTACTTGTTTAAAAAATAGTTGACTAATAAAGGAATATCCTCTTTCCTCTCACGCAGCGGAGGTATTGTTACCGGCACTACGTTGAGACGATAGAATAAGTCTTCCCGGAATGTCCGTTCCGCGACCATTTTTCTCAATTCTTTATTACTGGCGGCTATTAAACGCACATTTACCTTTATTACTTTAGTTCCACCCAAACGGATAAATTCTCGATCTTGTATTACTTGAAGAAATTTGCCCTGCAATTCTAAAGGCAGATCTTCAACTTCATCAAGGAAAAGCGTGCCTTCACCGGCCAGTTCAAAAAGACCAGGCTTGCCTTCTTTATTGGCCCCGGTAAATGCGCCTCTGTCGTATCCGAAAAGTTCTGATTCCAACAGATGCTGTGGTATCGCGCCGCAATTCACTTTAATAAAAGCCCCTGGCCGTTTGCTCCAAATGTGGATCAGTTTTGCGAGGACTTCTTTGCCAACTCCGGACTCCCCTTGAATTAAAAAAGTAACCTCACTGCAAGCAACTCGTCTGGCCAATCCAAGTATTTTATACATCTCAGGATTACTGGTGATCATCCCGTTGGAACGCAACTCGTCTTCAAGCATTTTGTTAAACTCCGACCGCAGGTGATTGCTCAATTCACGCGACCGGGCAAGCTGTTCCTGCAAATTGACGATCTCGGACATATCTCTGGCGTTTGTAACTATTCTTATTACATTTCCGTCATCATCAAAAACCGGCGTGGATGTAACCATTACTTCCTCCCCGGTTCTGATTTTCTGTATACCGGTTATGATTTTTTTACTGTCCCGCGCTAAACTTTCAGCGGGTTCATAAACTATATGTCCGTCTTCGTATAAAGATTGAATTTTATTACCGATAAAGTGATCTCTTGTCAGGTTTGTTATCCGTAAAAGCGACTCATTAATTTTTAGAACCTTGCCTTCACCATCGGTGATTAGAATACCGTCGTATGAAGATGCAATAATACCTTCCAGTTCTTTATTCAATTCTTCACAGGATTTTAATTTAACAGAAATTTTATCCATTTCCGTTACATCCCGCAATACTATTATTGATCCAATCACTGTATCTTTTTCAAATATTGATATGCGATTAGCTATATATGATTTATTATGATAAGTTAAACGTTTTTCATTATTATCCTGACTTGAATTTATTAAATCCAATAGTTCAGTTTCTCGTATCATGGAATTTATTGGCTTGCCAATGACATGCTGACCTTCACCCAACATTTTTTGAGCGACCGTATTACATACAATAACAGTTCCTTCACGGTCAATAGCAATAATTCCGTTATTGATATAATCAAGAATGATATTTACTATTTGTTCGTTTATGCTTATGGGGTCAGGCTTCATTTTGTTACTTCCTTATTGTCATAATTTCTTTTATTATAATCTCTTTCAAATATTTTTCATGTGTATCTACATAAACTGCAAGCTTATTTCATAGCTTTTTGGCCGGGAGAGGGACTCAATCCCGCCTTAACCAGGTTCGAATCAGCTAAGCAGATAGTCACCTTTCGCATAGAACAGCTTTGTAACGCTGCTGAAAAACATGCTATCCGCTTATAATTTTTTAAGTACTGATATACGATAACTCAAACTTATTTTACTCAAACAAACTCACAAAGTAAAGCCTGACCCCATGTTGAATCTTGTTTTTGCCTCATCCAGCAGGACTTTACTCTCCGGCCTTTGCAAATGCGGGTCTGCACTAATCCAGGCCAGAGCCTCCTCCCGCGCCGCCTGGAGTATCTTCCAGTCCGCCAGCAGGTCGGCGATTTTAAATTCCGGCAGGCCGGACTGGCGGGTGCCGTAGAACTCGCCGGGCCCGCGCAAGCGCAGGTCTTCCTCGGCCAGGGCGAAACCGTCCGTGGTACGGGTCATCGCCTTCAGGCGGGCGCGCCCTTCCTCAGTTTTCGGCCCGGCAACCAGGACGCAATAGGACTGGTAAGCGCTCCGCCCTACCCGGCCCCGGAGCTGGTGGAGCTGGGCCAGGCCAAAGCGGTCGGCGTCGAGAATGACCATCACCGTTGCGTTCGGCGCATCGACACCTACTTCGATAACAGTAGTGCTAACCAGTATTTTTGTTTCACCCTGCCGGAAGGAGGTCATTACATCTTCCTTTTCAAATGGTTTCATGCGGCCATGCAACAGCCCGACCCGCCACTTCCTGAACTCGCCGGCGGCGAGATTTTCAGCCAGCTCAACGGCTGCCTGCAAGTCGACTTTTTCCGATTCCTCGACCAGAGGACAAACAATAAACGCCTGCCGGCCTTGGCTGACCTGCTCCCTGATTAAATTGTACACTCTGGCCAGGAGTCTGTGCGGTACGGCGTAGGTCTTTACAGGCTGCCTGCCGGGCGGCAGTTCGCCAATTACTGAAACGTCCAGGTCACCGTATAGAGTCAAAGCCAAGGTGCGGGGAATCGGGGTGGCGGTCATCACCAGGGTGTCCGGCCAGCACCCCTTGCTCCGGAAAGCGGCCCGCTGGCGTACGCCGAACCGGTGCTGCTCGTCGACCACGGTCATTCCCAGCTTATTAAAACGCACACTTTCCTGGAGCAAAGCATGGGTTCCCACCAGCACCGCCACTTTTCCGTCAGAAACCCGCTCCAGCAACTCTTCTTTCTCTTTTTTGCGCATGCCGCCGGTCAACAGGGCAACTTCAACCCCCAGCGGGGCAAGAACACTTTTCATCCCGTAATAGTGCTGCTCGGCCAAAATTTCCGTGGGAGCCATCAAAACACCCTGCAGTCCGCTTTCCACCGCCTTGAGCAGCGCCAACACCGATACGACAGTTTTTCCCGAGCCCACGTCGCCTTGCAGGAGGCGATGCATGGGAAAACGGGATTCCATGTCACGGGATATCTCCCGCCATACTTTGGCCTGCTCCGCAGTAAGACGGTAGGGCAAACTTTCCAAAAAAGCAATCGTCATTTTACCTTCGGGAAGATACCGGTGCGCTTTTTCCCGTCGGGCAATTTCCCTGCGGCACAATGCCAGTGAAAACTGGTACAGAAACAATTCTTCAAAAATAAAGCGTTTTCTGGCTCTCGCCGCATCCTCAGCATTGCCGGGATAATGTATCGTGGCAAGCGCCTCCCGGAAAAGCGGCAGGCTAAATTTCCGCAACAGCTTTTCGGGCAGAAAATCTCCGGTATGACCGCCCAATTCATCCAGGGCAAACTTAACGATGGCGCGCAGCAGGCGCTGGTTCAACTGCCCGGCCAAAGGATAAAGCGGCACCAGGCGTCCCGCGCTTAAGCTCTCTCCCCCGTCGTCTAGCTCATATTCCTCCACCATCACCTGAACTGCGCCAAAGCCCCTTTCGATTTTACCGGTTACATACAGTTTTGTCCCTATGGGAATGTTTTTCTTAATATAAGGCTGGTTGAACCACACGGCGTAAAAAACGCCCAGCCCGTCATGCAGCGCCAGTTTGGTCACGGTCAGGCCGCGCTTTGGCCTGATCGCCTGTGCTGTCAGCACCGTTCCCCGCAGAGTAGCTGTTTCGCCATGCGCGCAGGCTCCGGCCTCCCGCAGCCGGGTGCGGTCCTCGTAGCGCCTAGGGAAATGATAAAGCAGGTCCTTTACTGTAAAAATCCCTGCTTTTTGCAAGATTGCCGCCCGCCGTGGTCCGATTGTCTTGATTGATTGGACGGGTTTTGTCAAAAAGTCATTAGACATACAGATCCTCGCTCTTGCAGCCCAAAATATTTTTTGGTAGAATGTATAAGTGGTTTAAAGGAGGTGTAATACATATGGCTAGAAAATGTTCTGTATGCGGCAAAGGAATTACTGTCGGAATTAAAATGAGTCACTCACACATACGCACAAAAAGAACCTGGGTTCCCAACCTGCAGCGGGTCAAGGCTATCGTTGACGGCTCGCCTAAAAAAGTGCTGGTGTGCACCCGTTGTCTCAGAAGCGGGAAGGTTCAGCGTGCGATATAAAAGCAATATATATCACTTAGATGTTATCACTAGACCCGGCGGTCGCCGGGTCTAAGTTTTTTCATCAACCTACTGTCATGTTTTTCAACAAATTAGCCATTTCGATAGCTGTCACCGCGGCGTCCCAGCCCTTGTTCCCGGCCTTGGTGCCGGCCCGCTCAATAGCTTGCTCAATAGTCTCGGCGGTGATGATACCAAAAATGGTGGGGACACCGCTGTCCAAGCCCACTTTTGCCACACCCTTGGCAACTTCGGCGGCAATATAATCAAAATGTGGTGTCGCGCCGCGAATTACCGCCCCAAGGCAAATTACCGCGTCATATTTCTTCATGGAAACCATTTTCCCGGCGGCCAGCGGTATTTCAAAAGCCCCCGGCACCCAGGCGACCTCGATGTCATGCTCCTCCACTCCGTGCCGGTTAAGCGCGTCCAATGCCCCGCCGAGCAGCCTGTTGGTGATAAACTCGTTAAAACGGCCCAGCACCAGCCCAAATTTGAGGCCCTGGCCTAAAAGATGTCCCTCGTAATACTTCGGCATACTCCATTCTCCTCTACTTCTAAATTCCGCCAGCATTCATCATTCAGCATTCAGCAAGACGGTATTTTGCAGGTATTCAGAAGTCAGAATCTCAGAATATTTCCAGACAATAAGCCATTTTCTTCATCTTCTGACCCCTGACTCCTGTTTTTCTAACGTTCGCCGCTGCTTACATTCAACAGGTGGCCAAGCTTTTTCTGCTTGGTGGACAAGTAAAAACTGTTGTTTTTACCCGGCCTTATTTCCACCGGCACCCGCTCCACGATCTGCAGCCCGTAGCCTTCCAGCCCGGCAATCTTACGGGGGTTGTTAGTCATCAGACGAAGCTTTTTAAGTCCCAGATCCGCCAGAATCTGCGCGCCAAAACCGTAGTCGCGCAGGTCGGCGGGAAATCCCAGGGCCAAATTAGCTTCCACCGTATCCTTGCCCAAGTCCTGCAGGTGATAAGCCCGGATTTTATTCGCAAGGCCGATGCCGCGTCCTTCCTGGCGCATGTACAGAAGAACCCCGACACCTTCCTCGGCAATCATTTCCATCGCGCGGGCCAACTGGTCTCCGCAGTCGCAGCGCGTCGACCTGAAAACGTCCCCGGTCAGGCATTCCGAGTGCACTCTCACCAGGGGCGTTTCAGCCTGGTTCAAATCACCCATCACCAGGGCCAGATGCTCTTTGCCGTCCAGCAGGCTCTCATATGAGACAGCTTTAAACTCACCATATTTTGTCGGCAATTGCGCCGAATCTATCCGGCGCACCAACATCTCGGTACGCCGCCTGTACTGAATCAGGGCAGCTACAGTGATTATCTTTAAGTCGTGCTCTTTAACAAACTCCATCAATTCAGGCACCCGCGCCATAGCGCCGTCTTCCTTGATAATTTCGCAACAAATCCCGGCGGGGTACAGGCCGGCCATGCGGGTCAGATCCACAGTAGTCTCGGTGTGTCCCGCCCGCCTTAAAACCCCGCCTTCCTTGGGGCGCAACGGGAATACGTGGCCGGGACGGCGCAAATCCTCCGGTTTAGTGCCGGGATTCAAGACCGCCTTGACGGTCAAGGCCCGCTCGTAGGCGGAAATGCCGGTGGTGCATTCTTCGGCGTCGATGGAAACGGTGAAAGCTGTCCCGTGGGGGTCGGTGTTGTTGGTTACCATGGCCGGCAAATCCAGTTCGTCGAGACGTTTTCCGTCTACCGGCATGCAAACCAAGCCGCGCGCATGCGTAATCATGAAGTTGATCGCTTCCGGGGTGACCATCTCGGCGGCCATAATCAAGTCCCCTTCATTTTCACGATCCTCATCGTCCACCACCACGATCATCTTGCCTTGCCTAATATCCTCGATCGCTTCTTCAATTGTGTTAAATTTCATTGTCTATGCCTCCTTGCATTAAATCCTAATAAAAATTCATAATCCTATACAAAACCATGTTCCGCCAAGAAATTCAAACTAATATTTGATTCCCCGGCGTCGTTTTCCGGAAAAGCGGCCAGTCTTTCGATATATTTCCCGATCACGTCTCCTTCCAGATTCACTGTGGCCCCGGTATTCTTTAATCCCAGCGCGGTGGCGTGGGCAGTATGGGGAATAAGCGACACCTGAAAGCTGTCCGCCTGAAAATCCACCACGGTCAGGCTAATCCCGTCTATCGCCACGGACCCCTTCTTAATTACATAGCGCATCACTTCACGGGGCGCCCGGATGGTAATCAGGGTGGCAATATCATGCTTCTCCAGGCGGGTGATCGTTCCGACCCCGTCAATATGCCCGCTGACTATGTGCCCGCCCAGCCTGTCGCCCAGCCGCAGGGCCCGCTCAAGATTAACACGGTCACCTGTATTTAAAGTACCTAGATTGCTCTTTGCCAGGGTTTCCGCCATCACATCGGCGGTAAATTCCCGCGGGCCCAAATGAACCACCGTCAGGCATACTCCGTTCACCGCGATGCTGTCCCCAAGCCGCGCATCCTCCAGCACCTTTTCCGCGCCGACGGTTAATTGGGCGGAAGCAGCCCCGCGTTTGATACCCTTAAGTGTTCCCAGCTCTTCGACTATACCGGTAAACATCGTTTACCCACCTCTATATTTTAAATATCCTGCTATACAAAAATCAGGCCCCAAACGGCTCACTTTCACACGCTCAAGCGCGGCGGCCCCGGACAAATCATCAACTCCCCGGCCGCCAACCGGACCGGGCGCCTCCTGTCCGCCGATAATCTTCGGGGCGATAAACCATACTGCTTTATCAACTATTTCCGCTGCGAACGCGGAACCGTGCACCCCGGCCCCGCCTTCAATCAATAAGCTGGTAATCTCCCTTTTGCCCAGTATTTTCACCAGTTGTGCCAGTTCCACCCGCGGGCCTTCATTAACCACCAGCACCTCCGCGCCGGCCTGCCGCAGCGCCTCCAGCCTTTCCGGCGGCGCGCCGGCTGTCGTGGCGATTATGGCGGGGGCCGCTGACTGCCGGTTCAATACATTCGCGTCAAGCGGAGTTTTGGCCCTGCTGTCCAGGATTATTCGCACCGGATCGCGCCCTCTCCCGGCCGTCAGGCGCGTGGTGAGAGAGGGGTTGTCGGCCAGTACCGTGCCTATGCCGACCAGAATAGCGTCATACCAGTCTCTCAGACAGTGCCCGTAAGCCCGCGCCTCAGCTCCGGTTATCCATTTCGCATTGCCGGAATGGGTGGCAATTTTCCCGTCCAGGCTCATGGCCGCCTTGGCCACCACAAAAGGAAGCCCGGTAGTGATATATTTGATAAAAACTTCATTTAGCTCCAGGGCATCATCTTCCATTACACCGGTGACGACTTCCACCCCGGCTTCTCTGAGCCGCCGGATTCCGCCGCCTGAAACCAGCGGATTCGGATCAAGCATGGCAATCACCACTTTTGCCACTCCGGCGGCAATCACCGCCTCCGCGCAGGGGCCGGTGCGCCCGTGGTGGCAGCATGGTTCCAGCGTCACATACAAGGTCGCGCCGCGGGCTTCATCTCCCGCTTCCGCCAGAGCCAGCACCTCGGCGTGCGGTGTGCCCGCCCGGGCATGGAAACCCTGCCCGACTATCCGGCTGTCTTTGACCACCACCGCCCCCACCATCGGGTTGGGGCTGGTGCGGCCGCGCGCCCGGGCGGCAAGTGCCAAAGCCATTTTCATATAGTGCCTGTCCATAAACCTCACCAGCATTAATAATTAATAAAAATCAAAAAACCCCGGGCAACAAACCTCAGGGCATTAAATCAAACATAATCAAACACCTTTTCGAAAAACACTTTCAAAAAGGTATCGCACCTTCTTCCATCCAGACTTTTACTGTCGGCCCCGGCTTCTCACCGGATCAACCCCTGAAGGGTTTGCGGGCTCGGCTCACGCCATACCGCCGATAGGGAATTGCACCCGTCCCTGAAGGCATTGCCTTATTAACTTCAATGATTATTATATGGCCGGATTTATTAGATGTCAACCTCTATATAAATGGAATGTGATTATCATGTCATGTGATAATGCCACCTTGTTAATTATCGTGATCATATGTCACCTATGAAAGGATAAATAAGGTCACATCTATAAACCTTTCTTTAGCTCTGCCAAAAAACGTTCCAAATCACCCAAATCTTCTCTAAGCACTTGGTGTAGATAATTAGTATCAACATCCACTTATATAATAAATTTCTCCCGTTCCATATAATAGAGCCGTCTCTTTAGCGATAATACCATATCTCATGCAAAAAAGGAGGTTATTGTAAAATTAGAGATAGACACTTTTGCTGAAGGTAAATTAACCAGCACGGTGCTGCACCAGAGCAAAAAGGCTTATAAGCTAAAGGGTAAAGGTCCCGGAATTCAACCAACCCCCTTTATTTTTTTTTAATATTAACTTTGTCCCAATTATTTGCATTGCATACCGGGCATCTGGTGCGGCGGCAACAGATAATATCTTCCCAATGGTGGCCACAAATCTTACAGGCCAGCTCGTATTTGGCAAGGCTGTAATTTCCGCCGGTTACCCGCAGGGCGGAACCATTAACCAGAGCTTCGGCAATTTTTCTCCTAGCGGCAGTGATTATTCTGTAAAACGTCGGTCTGGATACAGTCATCTTTTGTGCGCATTCTTCATATTCTAATCCTTCTAAATCTCTTAAGCGTATTGCTTCTAATTCTTCAACCGTTAGATGTATTTCGAAAAGTTTAGTTACCGGTATTCCGGCTGGTTTAAAATAAGTGAACTGTGGAAACTTTTCAACTCTCCTGCATTTTGGTGGTCGTGGCATTATTACACCCCGGAGGTTAATCTATTTTTTTCCGTACCTTCCCGCAAATACTGATGCGCCAGGTCAACATATGCTTCAATCATAATAGCACATTCTAAACGTTTCTTCTGCATTGCACAAAACAATTCCTCCGGTTTCATAATATCTCCGCTTGCATAGTAAGAATTTGCATGGCAACCGCCTGAACAGTAAAGTTTTGCCCAGCAATCACGGCATTCTTCTTTAGTTAATATGTTAGTTTTTCTAAATCTTTCACATAAGGCATTGTTTTTTAGGCCTGTGTCAAGATTTCCCATTATAAATTCGTGCTTGCCAACAAACTGGTGGCAGGGATAAAGGTCTCCCTCTGGCGTAACGGCGAGATATTCCGTGCCTGCACCGCAAGCTGCGATTCTTTTATATAGACAGGGACCTTTATAAATATTTACGTTGAAGTGATAAAACCTAAAGGGTTTTCCTCCTTCTTTTATTTTTCTTATATACGCATAGGCAAGCTGTTCATATTCATTGAGAATTTCCGGAATGTGCTCGCGACGAATATGAAAATCCTCGCCTCTACCCACAACAGGTTCCATCGATATCTCATCAAATCCCAGATCGGCGAGATGCAGCACATCCTTGGAAAAATCCGTGTTTCTGGAGGTAAATGTCCCACGGATGAAATAGCTTTTGTTTTCCCTCGCACGAACTAGATGCAAAGCATTGCCGATTATTCTATCATATGTACTCCGGCCTGCAGCGTCATACCTTATCGCATCATGAACTTCTTTCCGTCCATCAAGGCTAATAACTACATTATCCATGTTTTCATTGATATATTTTATTTCATCATTGTCAAGAAGCGTACCATTAGTGGTAACAGTAAAGTTTATCTGCTTATCTGCGAGTTTTGCGACTTTTCTTCCATATTCCACAGTCTTTTTAACAACGGTAAAATTGAGCATCGGCTCGCCGCCGAAAAAATCTATCTCAACATTTCTTCTCTTTCCGGAGTTGTTAACCAGGAAATCCACCGCTTTAATGGCAATCTCCAGTGGCATTAATTTTTTTGCCGCCTTGTAGCTTCCCTTGGATGCGAAACAATATTCGCACATGAGGTTGCAGTCATGGGCTACATGAAGGCACAAGGCTTTGAAGCCTTTATTAACGGTCATATTGTTTTGAACAGCGGTCTGATCTATTTCAGGGGAGAATAGAAGCCCTTTTTCTACAAGCAAGCTGATTTCCTCCCATGCTTCCCTGATGCTTTTTGCAGGGTATCTCTCCTGAAACTTTTTTACTGCTTGTTCATATGCAAACGGTTTCTTGAATTGCGCCAATAATTCATATGCCACATCGTCTAGAACGTGGACGCTTCCACTGTTGCCATCTAAAGCGATATTAATTCCACCCATGGAATAAACATGAACCATCAACAGCATCTCCCAATTCAATCATCTTCAAGAACAATTTCAACACCATAATGCAAAACACTCTAACTTTCTTCCTCTTCGTCCGGCGGGTGATTGATGAAATACTCACGCTCAAGAAGATCGTGATACTCCTCCGGTATAGGCACTGTAAGCATGGAGGTGGTTTCATCGCAAGCAATCAGTTTAAGGATCAGATCATAACTGCCGTCCGGATTCCTGCGCGGCCGCCACCGTTTGAGCATGGTTCCTTCGCCTTCAATATGGACTTGCACGGCATTATCACACCAGGTAAAAAAGCTTTCCCGCAGGTCATCGAGGTACTCTTCCATTGTCGGCTCCTTCCGCGCGGTTTGTTTCGCAGATTATTAACATTTTATCATAATAATGTTTGTTTTGCTTCTATTGAGTTAAATCTTCAAAGACGAAATTGGTAAAAAGGTTACTGTCATACTCCTCAATTTTGCGGAAAGAAATCGTCCGGAAATTTCAGATACCGTTTATTGGCGGCTTGCCTGTGGATCCCAATTTCTCAAAGCTCTGTGATCAAGATATCTTCCGGACTGCCTGAAGCAGAATTGGCCCCGACTACTACTTTACACCATTCTCGTTGAACAATCCCTGTGCCCGCGGGCCCATCCCGCCGGCTATGATAATGTCGGCTCCTTTTTCGCCCAGTAATCTGGGGTACAAACCAGGCTCATGCGGCGGGGGAGTAAATGATTCTTTCTTGTTAATTTCTTTGGTTTCAGGGTTGACGTCAAAAAAACAAATCTTTCGCAATGCCCAAATCACTGTTTGTTTAAGTTCAATTTCTTTTCCAAATTTTCCCAAACAGTTCTCATATCTTCTGCCACGGCAGTATCCGGAAACGCCACCACCGGGAGTCCTTTGATCTGTGCTTCGGTGACAGTCCGGTCATAGCGAATCCTTCCGATAACGGCAATTCCACCCGCCCTTGCTTTCTCCTCGATATTTTCAGCCACCTCAGGGTTGAGATCATATTTGTTGACGCAGAGGAAAGCGGGAATTTTAAAATGTCCGGCCAGTTCGGCCACCCGTTCCAGGTCGTGCGCACCGGATACTGTGGGTTCCGCGACGATCAAAACGGCGTCGGCGCCGGTGATTGAAGAAATAACCGGGCAACCGATACCCGGCGGTCCGTCAACAATGATGTATGACAGATTGTCTTTTTCGGCGAGCATTCTTGCCTGGTTGCGCACCAGGGAAACCAGCTTGCCGGAATTTTCTTGCGCGATGCCGAGCCTGGCGTGGACCATCGGGCCGTAGCGGGTATCCGAAATAAACCATCGGCCGTTGACGGACGGCTTAAAATCGATGGCTTTCTCCGGGCAAAAGCAACTGCAAACACCGCACCCTTCACAGGCTATATGGTCAATAAAATAGGCCGGCTGTTTGCTCTCATCTTTGATTACGGCATTGAACCGGCAGATCTCATAGCATTTTCCACAATTACTGCATCTGCCTGGAACAATGCTGGCGCTCTTTCCACCGGTGAAATCCTCTGTTTTTTTAATCCGGGGTTCAAGCACCAGATGCAGGTCCGCCGCGTCCACGTCACAGTCCGCCACCACCGACCTTTTGGCCAGGACAACCAGGGAAGCCGCCACGCTTGTCTTGCCGGTACCTCCTTTGCCGCTGACAACTACTATTTCTTTCACCGTCTCGCCTCTTTTTCAATAGAAATCAGGAGATCTTCGAAAACTCCCCGGTAAGCGGGGGCGGCGGAAAACGCCAATTCGCCTCTGGAATAAGCCTCGGCTATCCTGCGGTCGTCCGGTATTTCCGCCAGCAGCTTGACTTCTCTTTCCCTGCAGAAATCCCTGGCCAGGCTGTTATACGGGTTGGACCTGTTCACCACTACCGCGTGCGGAATACCCAGTTCTTTAATCATGTCTAAGGCAAGGCCCAGGTCGTTCAGTCCGAAGGGGGTCGGTTCGGTAACTAGTATTACGAAATCCACTCCTTTAATCGCTGTGATTACCGGACAGGAGGTGCCCGGGGGCGCGTCAACAATTCTTAATGAATTATCCGGGCCTGCCGAGCGAACCGCCTTGATCAGCGGCGTACTCATGGCCTCGCCAATATTGAGCTTGCCGTGGACAAAAGATATTTCCCCGGCCACTCCTTCTTCCACAATCCCAATTTTCCTGCCTTTTTCGGCAATTGCCGCAACGGGACAGGCCAACTGACAACCTCCACACCCGTGGCACATTTTTTCGAAAGTGAGGACGTTTTTGTTAATGCACAGGATAGCGCTGTATTGGCAAATTTCCCCGCAGGAGCTGCAGGCAATACACTTCTCGGCATCAATCACCGGAACCGGCACGCTGACCGGGTAGCGTCGGCTGATACGTGGCTTCAGAAAGAGGTGCCCGTTCGGCTCTTCTACGTCACTATCCAGATAAGCCGCCTTATATCCTGCTGCTACCGCGGCACAGGCAAGATTTACAGAAACAGTAGTCTTACCCGTCCCTCCCTTGCCGCTTGCCACGGCAACAGTCAAATTTATTGTCATTTTATTTCCCCCCGAAGGGTATACCCAATGGACCGGTCCCATCAAATCCCGGCATAATACATTTCCTCCCCCATTCTGGTATTTTGTAAAGCTAACAGTAACCCCTACCCTGGCCGCCACGTCCTTGACCTTGCCTGACTCCCCGGCCACCACCCCGGCCACAGTATCCGCTGCCTTGTCCTTGTCTTTGGCCGCCGCCTTGTCCTTGGCCGGTGCCACACGGACCTAAACGCCTGCCTGTTCCCTGACCCCGGCCCTGTGGCCCTGTTCCATCTCTCCTCGGCATCTTTACATACCTCCGTTTAAATAATTTTGATTAAACTTAAATCCAGTGACCTTCCACATCCGCCTCTTCAGCTTCAGTAAGCATACCCTTTTTAAATTTCTCCACGGTATCTGCCACCGTGCCTTCAGCGCCGGTAAACACCTTAATCCCCGCAGCGCTTAATGTACGGAAAGCTTTTGGCCCACAGTGCCCCGTAATCACGGCTTCCACTCCCTGGCGGCTGACTATTTCCGCTGACTGAATACCGGCGCCCTGAGCGGCGTTCAAATTTTGATTATTGCTCACCGCACGGTAATCACCCGTAGCCGTGTCTACCACGATAAAGCAGTTGCAACGGCCAAACCTAAGATCCACCAAGCTTTTAAGGGTCTGTTCCCGGGCAGAAATTGCTATTTTCATAGATGCACACCTTCTCCCGATTAAACTTTTAGTCATTATCTGCGACCAAATTATATTATGGACTATGTTTCATAACTATTATATTCAACCTCAATTAAATATGTCAAGGATAATATGTCATTAATTTTAAGTTAATATAAAAATATTTATACAAGTAACTTCAAATATTTTTTATAAATTCTTTTAAGAAATTTCCCTCCAAATTACTCTCTTCTTTGAATGTATTCAACCATGGATTCTATCTCTTCCTTCGAATCTGGCAGGATCCGCATGACCCAGTCTATAACAGCTTTATCAAAAGCCTCCACAGCCATGCAAGAACAATGTAATTTTTGTTCGGGTAAACCGCTTAAAGCTTCAACAACATCCTGGTCATTTATATCCAGAGCCTCCATAATCGGCTTTCCTTTAACCAGTTCGCTAAAGACGCTGGAAGTAGCAATAGCCGCCGGGCAGCCATGCACTTGATATTTTATGTCTGTTAATTGATGGCCGTCGATCTTAATATATATCTTTACGTAATCGCTGCATGAAGGATTACCTGCCGTTCCGATTCCATCAGCATCATCGATTTTTCCAACATTGCTTGGATTCATAAAATGCTTCATTAATATCTTATTATCATAGATGTCTATTTCCATAATTTTGTACTCCTCCTTGCGTTATGGTCATTAGCTCATAAATATTATAGATCCCATCTGCATAAATAATCAATAATAACATCTAAAGATTTTAAATTTTTATATATAAATAATTTATATAAGACAACCCGATATTAGTGTGATTATCTTTTGATTCCATCGTATTTCTTAAAACCATATTTCTTAGTCTTATAAACTTAAAAAAATAATTTAAATGATAAACCAATAATTACTTATAATAATTGTTAGTATATTATATAAAAAACATATAATAATTTAACCACCGCTCCCACCAGCATTATTAAAAATCAAAAGCCCCGGGCGACAAACCTCAGGGCATAATCAACGTCATTAAAACGACCTCTTGAAAAACGGATTTCAAAAGGGTAATTTAACTTTCTCCCATCCAGACCGCTAAGATGGGATGAACAGAACCACAAATAATTCTTTACCGGCAGCTACAGGAGTCCCAGCCATTTCCAAAAAGGTATGGAAACATACAAAGCCGCCAGTCTGATGAGCACCGTGACAGCGTTAAATGTTAGAAACGCACGTTTGCTAAAAGTTTGCTTTTTGCTGTTTACCACTTCTGAGAAAACAAGGAAATCGGGATCCTGCTGTGGAATAAGCCACCAGCCGGCGAAAATCAGAATAATAAATCCGATGACCCACTGGCTTATGGCATTGGTCTGCGCTATGGGAAAAAGTATCGCCGTAAACAAGATAATTATCGTGTATTCGTCGGCGACTATGCCAATCAATGTAATCGAGCAGGCCAGTAAAAATATAAAAAGATAAAAATTATCAGTCATATAATGTTCTATCCACGCGAAATGATTGATCAGCCACTGGTCAAGCTCCAGGTAAGACATGGCGTCTATAATTCCCAGCATGCCGCCGAGATAAATCAGAAAAGGCCAGTTAATGCTCTTTTTAAACTCTTCGTTTGAAAGAATCCCCAGAGAAAGAAAAATATATAATACGGCCAACCCGACCCAGGGAGTGTCTATTTTATGAATGGAAGAAGTGGCGACACCGACGATAAAGAGCAGGACACCGCCAAGAGCGGCCCACTCTTTCGGGTTAAACGGGCCGAGAACTTCAAGCTGCGCCTCAATTTGGTCTCTGGATACCTCGGGTACCTCCTCACTGCGAAACATGACAAACAAAACCAGCAGGTACAGAATAATAGACACGAGAGTAAAAACTAGCGCGGCAAAAGCCCAGCTAATCCAGGTAAATTGCTCTCTCAACTGCAGCGGAAGTAAACCGTAAATCAAAAAGTTAACGGCGCTGCCCGTCAAAAAAACGCTGGAAAAATGCGTCGTCCCGGTATATAGCGCGGCAGTTAGCTGATTAGCCGCCTTGCCGGAAAGACGGTATCTTAAAGTATCGACCATGTCTGTCAACGGGGCGCTGATCATCGTCACCCGCCCGCTGTAGTCAGGAAGAAACGGGATCATGGTGAAACCGGTCAGGAACATCACCAGCACATAGGAAAACCGGGAGGGGGGGACATATTTCAACACAGTGAGAATCAACCGGTAAGCAATTCCGGAAGCAATCAAGACCGCGGTTAATCCGAACACACTCAGAGCCATGAAAAAAGTACCTGATGTAAAGCCGGCAAGCACAACTGAAGGCGGAGCGATGCCTAAAAAAATCACTACCAGGATGGCCAGTATACACGGAATTAGGAAAGAAGGAGTCAAGTTAAAAGTCCACATGATCATCACAGTGGACAGCACCATTAAAAACAGCCTGGCATTCCATTCGAATCCCACGCCGGAACTCGTGTAAAAAATCACCGCGGGCACGATAATAGCCAGTATCCACCCAATGGTAAACCCAATGCCGGCGCTCTGCTCCTGTACTTGCTTAGCCCTAGAATAATATTCCAGTTTTTTATCTGTAAAGTGATTAAATAAAGAGGAAAAAAAACCTTTTAAAAGTTGTGGTTCATTCTCTAAGAGGCTATGCAGCGATTCCCCGGGGATCTCCAGAACCACGGCGGAACAGGCTGCGATCGCATCCGTTAAATATAGTTCTTCTCCAATCGCCGCTTCCTCGCCAAACAGGCCGCTTGACACCTCTTTAACCACGCGCTTGTCCGCAATTAGTTTCAAATTGCCTTCAATAACAAGGTATATATTGGCAGCCGGCGTCTGCGTCCGGTAGAGAACTTCCCCTTCTCTCAAACTTTTTTCAACAATACCGGGGATTATACGGGCAAGATTCTGGGGGTTGCACGTCGAAAAAACCGGGGCGTTTTTCATTTGCGCGGTAATTTCTTTAACACCGAGACTCATGGATTAACCTCCGCTCACTGTTTCCGGCCAGTCCCGGCCGGCAAAGGAAATCTACTCAAAATAATTATTAGTGGCCCGGGCAAAGGCTTCATATATTTTGGGCACTACTATGTTGTATTTTTGCAGGCCGGAACGGCGAATCAGCACAATGAATTGCCGTGTCTCCTGAACAGTGATATCTTTTGGCGAAATGCCTTTATCGATAATGTCGACAGCCATGCCGGCGGCAACTTCACCCTGTTCGTACGGCGACACTCCCAGCGCCATCATATAACCGTCCTCCACATTAAATCCGTTGGTGCCGACACCGGGAACTCTACTGTTCTCCATCGTCCAGTCTATAATTTCTTCGGGCGGCACTAATTTCTTATCATCCTCTGAACGGGCAATCTTGCGGTAATTGGTCAACATCAAAAAATCGGCCCGCCCTTCGGCTTCAATGATTGCTTTTTGCCACTCGTCAAAAGTGCCGACATTGAATGAATCCACGAGCACCACCGGATCCCAATCAAATGTTTCAATAAAGTGTTCATCCTCCAGCACCGAACCGGACCTGTCTCCGATAGTGATCAGGCGGATCTTGCCTGTCTTCCCCTGTGACTCGTGTATTTGCATATAAAAATCTTTTACCGATTGCAATTGCTTTCTCTCGACTATACCGGTCACGTTGTTCGCTTGATCATACCCGTACGGCGCAATCTCCCCGTTTATGCCGGCGAAGATAATTTTCATGCGCGGGTCATTGATATAATACTTGGCCGCGTACTGCTGCGCGTCATCGTCAACTGCCAGGATAATATCCGGCTTCCACTCGTCAATTACTTTCCGCGCCGTGTTGCCGGCTTTAACTTTAAAATCTTCCTCGGGGTGATTTTTGGTGTCCATATAGTGCCGCCGGACTGTATACGGCTTTTTATCAAGAATTTTGCTGATGCCTTCATCCACGTCATTAGTCCAGGAGTAATCGGTAAAATAACTTTGCAGCACAAGCACCCTCGGTTTATTAAAGCTGGCTGAAACCACGAACACGCACAGGCAGATAAAAAAGATAATAATCAGCAGTTGGTTGATGTTAATCTTTTTCATAAAGCTCCCAGCCACCTCCAATACGGTATCGAAACAGCTATTGCCGCCAGCTATGCCGGCTTTCATGCAACCTCCCGTTGCACTTTAAACTGTCTCAGCAATACTTCAACGATCGCCGGCGAATTCGTTAGCCTTCGCTAAACTATTATATTTTATTAGTTAATTAACTGTATCGATAACTTGGTGAGTATAACCTTTATTGGACTAAACCGCTGGCGCGGTGGTAAAAACTTTTAGGTAATACCCTCCCAACCCTGCCTGCCGAGATCCTCTG
>NZ_MVQM01000151.1:0-45417 GCF_002067195.1 Pelotomaculum sp. PtaB.Bin117
GGTTATACATATCGCTGTCACTTTCCAGGTAATTCTTCAACACTGCCTCAATTTTCGGGTGGAGGTTGTGTCCGGTATATTTCAAGACCTCCTCCGCTTTCATCCTGTCCCGCTTCAGTCCTTCCAACAAGGGCGCGAAGCCCGGCTGGTTATACCCCGGGAGGAGCAAATTGGCGGCCGCCCGGCGGTAAAGCCGGTCCATTTTGTCAAATGGAGTCTCTTTGGAAAGCGGTACGAAGCTGACGGCAAAGTTCATTTCTTCCGCCTTCCGCGCAATGATATTAAGAAAATGCGTCTTGCCGTTGCCGAAGTTTCCCTTGACCACTAAAGATATAACACCGGCGCCGGACTGCACGCGATCGAGTTCGCGACCTACGCGCTCCAGGGCGGCTTCCCGGCCATATGAAAAAATAGCGCTTAAATGACCGGAAGAAACGCCTGAACGCAGGCACTCAATAGTTTTCTTCGCGTCAAATTGCTCCACCACGGTCACCTCCCGCGCCGTATTCGCCAACTATGGCCTCTATAACCCGTCGCACCGGCGAAAACATGCTCACCGTATCAACCAGGCAGCGCAAGTCCTCCCGCTGAAGCCTGGAATCAAGAGCAAAGAAATCGTTCAACCTTTCCTGCAGTTCCAGACAAGTCTCGACAGTAAAAATCTCTTTTATGAGGTTGTCTTGATTGAACAAGTCGGCAAACTTGTTCGGGCGCAAACCGGCAACCTCGTTCTGAATGCGCATCCAGAGCGCCTCGTATGACTTAAAACCGGTTTTTTCATCCTGAATCAATTCCGGCCGGCCGGCGAAAACGAAAAAAGCTCCTTCAAAACCGGCAAAGTCGTCCACTAACTGGCGCAGGCTTTCGTAGACTTCATTGCGCGCCGACTTCCCGTAAAGCGCCCGCCCTAACGGACCCCGTTCTAATAAAGCGTTCAAGTTGTCCACCGCCAGGCACAAGCCCCGGTAACCGCAAAGACGTAACAGGGCAAGAAAAGAAGCCATCATATTTCGGGCGTTGTATTTATCTATTTTGGTGAAAATCCTTAACGGCTTTAAAACTTTTGCCGGCAAAGACCTGCCCTTGAGCCAGCCCGTCAAAATGTCTCTTTGCTCCGTATGCAAATAACGCAGACCAAGATAGTCGGAGCAGAGCTGCGTGAAGGCCATGGCGAAGTTATTGTTTATTTTACGGTTATGGTACAATGTGTCCAGGTTTTCTTGAACTTCAAGCCGCAGCGCATTAGCCGTATGCCCGTCGTTACCCATGCCCTGTCCGGAGGAAATTTGCCCCGCCTGACAGCCCAGCCTTTCCAATACCGTACCGCAATAGACGGCAACCACCGCCTGCATGTCCACTTCCTCGAACACAGCCTGATAGATAGAGTCAAACTTATTTAAACGCACTTGGCGGGCATCTAAATAAACTGTTACATAGCCCAGGCGGCGGGCTTCTTCCATCATCAAAAGAAGAGCGTGGGTCTTACCCGAACCCGGCTTGCCGATGAAGAACTTAATTTTGCTGCCCCCATCGGCTATATAGTCTTCCAGGTAGCGAGCCTGCCAGAAATTCCAGATACCATCCTGTCTGCCCACCGTGATCGCTTCCAGCGCTTCTCTATCCAAAGGCGGCTCGCCGCGCCGCAGGCTTTCGAGGGCAGATTCCTTGACAGCCGGTTCCACAGTTTATCCCTCCCGGTAAAACTTTATCACACCGTAACGCTGGGGTTGCTTCTGAGCGTCCAGCACTACCAAAGCCTGTCTCCGGTTGCGAACGTTGCCGAGCCAGAGCCGCCGGCCGTCCGGCGCGTTCATCTGGCCGCTTTTCAGCACCCGGTGCAGGCTGAAGGCAAAAAGCTGCACCGGGTAGTCGCGCTTTTGTTGCGGCATGGGTGTAAGATTATCATAGACATCTTTCAACAGCACTTCCTGCTCGCAAAGAAAAATTTTTGTCTTGGCAACCTGCCTGGCCATCTCTGTGTCGTAAGCATTGGCGAGAGTCTGAAGAAAACGCTGCACATCAAAGGAGGCCGCGTTTAACTTGTCGATCTCCTTCTTTAAATGTCTGGCCACGACACCCGGCCGGAGGTTGCGGTAAACTCTGTCGTCTATGGTGATCATTTCTTTTTCAGGCAGCACCCGGACTTTAAATGGCAACACTTCATAAACCGGATATTCCGCCTCTACAGACAAGCCCTCTTCAGCCAACGCGCCAAGAAAACCCGCGTGGAACTCTTCCAGCAAGTAAGATTGCAGATCAAAAGAAGGAAATTTATCTTTAAACCCTTGTAAAGACTCTTTTTGCTTATCCACCAACTCCTCATAGCGGGCCAGCGCCTGCTGCAACGCGTCAAGGTTGCCCTGATCAGCAGCAGTCTTGACGCGTCTGACTGCGTTTACCATACTGCGGTGAGTGTTATTCAGGTTTTTAAAGTCTTCCTGCAGCGAATAATCCAGAAAGTCATCTATGTTCATCGGCATTTATTGCTCAGACACCTCCTGCGTAAGACAGAATATACTATTTTTCTTCATAAGAAGAGCATTATCCTTCTTTTAATTTGATATATTCACAAGCTTCGCTGAGACACCAATCAATCCAGTTTTATAACCAAATACCTCATTTTAAGAAGCCCGGCCGGAATAATAAGGACCGGTATATGAGACAATAGATATAAAAATAAACGGGGGAAAAGCTCTATTAATGAAATATTTCTATTACGCCGCCGCAGTTTTTTTAGCCGTTTTTTTCACGGGGGTAGGGATAAAAATATCTTGGGCGGCAAACCCAATACCGGAAAAAACCAGTATTATTATCGATATGGACAGGTTAACCCTGACCCTCTTCGACAATGGGGTATCTTTTCGCCAGTTTCCAGTTGCCATGGGTAAATACGAAACACCAACTCCGGTCGGCAACTGGAAAATCGCCTCACAGGACACCAACCCGCCTGATGTCATGGGCACACGCTGGCTTGGACTCAATATACCATACGGGCAATATGGCATCCATGGCACCAACGCTCCGCACAGCATCGGCAGTTTTGCCAGCCACGGCTGCATCAGGATGCATAACGCTCACGTTGAGGAAATTTTTCCTTTTGTCAGCCATGGCACACCTGTAACAATTATTGGGACACCATTCGGCGCCCCGGGCACACTTCCTGCTGTTTTAAAATTTGGAAACCAAGGTCCGGATGTTTTGGAAGTACAGCGGGCGCTGAAAAGACTTGGCTATCTCAAGTGGAAGCCTGATGGCTTTTGGGGCCAGGGAACTGAAGAAGCTGTGAAAAAATTCCGGGCGGACAACGGTCTTACCGGGCAAAATATTGTTGATGACAAAGTCTATACGCTGCTCGGATTTTAACGCAAACCGGCTGGATACAACCTCCATGGCACTCATCAACGGATAGAATTATTTTAACCGCTTCAGTATGACCAGTTCTTCTTCCTGGGAAGACAGCCGGTTATCAATTTTCTTAATATCGCCCCAAACATAACTCAGTTCGTTTTTGATGCCGTCAATATCTTTTTGCATTATATCCTGGCCCGTCTTTAATTGCTGCACGTCTGTTTCGATATTGCCAAGCCTGGCGTCCAAGCCGTCTACTTTGGTTTCCAGACCGCCAAGCCTGGCGTCCAAGCCATCTACTTTGGTTTCCAGACCGCCAAGCCTGGCATCTAAACCGTCTACCTTGGTTTCCAGACCGCCAAGCCTGGCATCTAAACCGTCTACCTTGGCGTCCAGTTTGGCCTGGCCTTCAGTCAGTACCTGCAACTGTTCCAGCACCAGTTCTTGAAATTTTTCATTCCCCATTACAAGTGCTCCTTTCACTCTATTACAAGATCAAGACAATTCTTTGATGATCTCATAACCCGTATTCCGCTGTGCCGGTGTAAAACCGGCATCTCTAATACAGCGGATGATTTCTTCCGCAGGAACCCGGTAGTTTACCCCGGCGGCACGGACAACGTTTTCTTCCAACATGACGCTCCCGAAGTCGTTGGCGCCGAAAGCCAGGGCCACCTGGGCCAGTTTGGCGCCTTGAGTCACCCAGGAGACCTGGATATTGGGCACATTGTCCAGCACCAGCCTGGACACGGCAAGGGTTTTCAAATAATCCGCCCCGGTGGCGGTTTCACCGCCAAGCTTGGTGTTTTTGGGCTGGAAGCTCCAGGGAATAAAAGCGGTGAAGCCACCGGTGCGGTCCTGCTGCTCCCGCACCCGGATCATATGCTTTACCCTTTCCTCCAGAGTTTCCACATGACCGAACACCATGGTGGCGGTCGATTTCATCCCAATTTGATGGGCCTCCGCCATTACCGCCATCCACTCCTCCCAGGTAATCTTCTCCGGGCTGATCAGGCGGCGCACCCGGTTATCCAGAATTTCGGCGCCGCCGCCCGGCAGGGAATCCAACCCGGCCTTCTGTAATTCTAACAGGACCTTGCGCAGGGACAAACCGGAAATCCCCGCCATATGCGCTACTTCCGGCGGGGAGAAAGAGTGGATGTGAATAGCGTATCGCTCTTTAACCGACCGGAGCATGTCCAGGTAGTATTCCAAGCGCAGCTTCGGGTGAAGCCCACCCTGGATCATTACTGCCGTACCGCCGGCGGCTATAGTTTCCTCAATTTTTTTAAAAAGCGTCTCCTTACTGATTATATAAGCTTCCGGATCGCTTTCTTCCTGCCAAAAGGCACAGAAGCGGCACCGGCAACAGCATATGTTAGTGTAGTTGATATTCCGGTCAATAATAAACGTAATTCTATCGCCCGGGTGCATTCGCCTGCGCACCAGGCTGGCCGCGCGGCCTATCGACAATAAATCAGGCGAGGCGAGTAAAGCGACACCCTCTTCCAAGGAGAGCCGTCTTCCCTGGACAGCCTCGTTCAAGAGGTCATCTAAATTAAGCACCGGTTTCACCCCAGACCCGCAGCTTGACTCTATCCTCAATCAATCCACTCTTATAGGCGTAATCATAAAAAGAAAGCAGTGCCTTTCTGTCGTCTTCGCTAAATTCGTGCTTGATCGTTTGAAAATAATCCTCAACCACGGGCAGCGGCAATCCGCTCCGCCGCTGAGCCTTGGCAGCCACGGCGGTAAATTGGCTGTACCCGATCTTTTTTGCGTTGACCAGAGCGTTACTGAGGCAGTCAACAGCCGCCGCATCGGAGCCGGCGTAAGCTTTGCGCACCACCCATACCGCGTAAACCATTTTAGCGCCGCTAAATTGCTTCCATGTCTCGCCGAGGTCAGTCACATAGTAAGGCATGTGCCGTTCTTTCACATGCTGGTGAGCCTGCATGGCGTTGTCCCCGATCAACAGCGCCCCGTCCGCTCTTTCCATCATGGTGTTAAGTTCAGGAGCGCTAGTTTCAAAATCCACGTCCACATGGTAATAATGGTCAAAGAGCACTTTTAAGAGAACAACCCCGGTCGCGGAAGAATCGGTAAGACACACTTTCTTTCCTTCCAGTTCTGTCACCGGCACCTTACTGAAAAGCAGGATGCTCATCACCCGGCCGTCGGCGCTTATGGACAAATCGGGCAGGATTATGCATTTATCTTCGTTTCGGGCGTACTCAATTGAAGACAGCGGGGTGACATCCAACCGGCCGCTCAAAAAAAGTCGGTTTAATACAGTGGGCGGCCCCTTTACCAGTTCAGCTTCCAGCGGCAGCAACCCCTCTTCAAGGGCATGGTAAACCGGTAGGCAATTAATATAGTCCAACTGCCCGAGGCGTAATCTGGACACCTAAAAAACCTCCTCAATAACGTTATACAGGGTATCACGCTCTACCGGTTTACGCCCCGCCGCTCTAATCATCTTTACAAGCTCAGCTTTAGACATAAACTGGCCGGTTGCCGCACCTGCGTCGTGGGCGATCTTCTCCTCCACCACGGTTCCGTCCAGATCGTCGACCCCGAAGGTCAGGGAAACCTGGGCTAATTTTGGCCCAATCATTATCCAGAAAGCTTTGATATGATCAAAGTTATCCAGCATCAGCCTGGCCACAGCCAATGCCTTCAAGTCATCGAAACCGGTGGTTCCGGAGACCGATTGCGGTTCCAGGCCGGTGTTTTGCGGGTGGAAAGCAAGTGGAATGAAGGTCAAAAACCCACCCGAGATGTCCTGCGCCTCGCGCAATCTGACTAAGTGATCGACTCTCTCCTCAGCTGTCTCCACATGACCGTACAACATAGTGGCGTTGGTACGCATTCCCAACTTGTGCGCGGCCAGATGCACTTCCAGCCAGCGCTCGCCGCTGATTTTCCTGGGGCAAATCAACTTACGCACCCGCGGCGAAAAAATCTCCGCCCCGCCGCCCGGCAGCGAGTCAAGTCCGGCTTCGCGTAAAACGGCCAGCACTTCCTCTACCGGCATGTTGTGCACCCGCGCCAGATAATCAACCTCCACCGCGGTAAACGACTGGATCATAACGTCTGGCAGCGCCCGCCGGATGCGCCGCAACATCTCTACATAATAATCCATTTTTAAATCCGGGTTGAGACCGCCGACAATATGTATTTCAGAAATTCGCTCTCCTGCCGAAGCCAGCGCTTTAGCTTCGATTTCATCAAGGCTGAGAGTATACGCCCGGGGATGGCCGGCTTCAAGCCCAAAAGCGCATAACTTGCAAAGATTTTCGCAAACATTGGTATGATTAATATGCCGGTTGACGATAAAATAGGCCTTGTCCCCGTTTTTTCTACGCCGGACCAGATCGGCAAGACGGCCTACCGCCAAGAGGTCTTTGGCTTGATAAAGACGAACGCCGTCTGCACGGCTTAACCTTTCACCGGCTAGAATTTTCCTCTCCAAATCAGCCAATTCACCGTCAAGAACAAGTTCCATTACCGCTATTCCTTTCTTTCTTTACCAACGCATGATAGCCATGACTCCGCTGCATCTTAACCTTAAAAGATCCGCAAAGGGAAAAAAATATCAAATAAGGTAAAAACAAACATGACCACACTTAAAGTGCCGTTTAAATTAAAAAAAGCTACGCCGGCCCGCGACAAATCATCAGGTCGCACTAAAGTATGCTGGTAAAAAAGTATCCCTACAGAAACCGCCACCCCGGCCAGGTAAAGGACACCAAGGTTTAATAGCAAGCCCGCGGCCAGGAAAAACAACGGCGCGATGGCGTGAAAAACAGCGGAAACGTTAAGTGCCCGCTTAATGCCGAACCGGGCCGGGATGGAATAAAGACCTTCTTTAAGGTCAAACTCGTAATCATCGCAGGCATAAATAATATCAAAGCCGGCGACCCAAAAAAGCACTCCCGCTCCCAACAGGAACGGCGCCGGATGAAATTGGCCGGTAATGGCGATCCAACTGCCCAGCGGGGCCATTCCCAGCACCAGCCCGAGCACCAGGTGGCATGTCCAGGTGAAACGCTTGGTATACGAATAGGTAAACAGCACCAGGACTGCCGCCGGAGCAAGGCGGAAAGCCAGCGGGGTTAGTTGGTATGCAGAATAGAATAAAAGCAAAAAGGAAACCAAAACATAAAACCAGACTTCTCCTTCCCGCAGAAGTCCCCTGGGCAAGGCCCGGCCGGCGGTGCGGGGATTCCGGGCATCAAGGCGCCGGTCGATAAGCCGGTTGAGGGACATCGCAGCCGTGCGGGCCCCCACCATGGCCATGGTGATCCAGAGCAGGTCATGCGCGGCCGGTATTTTTTTCTCCGTCAGCAAAGCCCCAATATAGGCGAAAGGCAAGGCGAACACAGTGTGTTCAAACCTGATCATTTCCAGAAAAACTATCAGCTTCTTAAAAACCATACTCCCTCCATTTGCCGTCAACCAGGTTTTTCACTTCCTCACTCATTACAACGTCACCCGGCCATTCGCGCAAATGCCCTTCCGAGGGCCATTTTGTCGTGGCGTCAATGCCCATTTTTGCGCCCAGGTGGGGCAGTGGGGACGCATGGTCCAGAGCATCCAGCGGGCCTTCGGCGATCACCACGTCGCGCTTGGCGTCAATATTGTTAAACACCCGCCACATCACTTCGGAAATATTCTGCACATCCACCCTCGCATCAACTACAATAATCAGCTTGGCCAGCATCATTAAACCAAAACCCCACAACGCCGACATTACTTTTTTGGCCTGTCCCGGGTAGCGCTTTTCAATAGATATAATGACGCAGTTATGGAAAACCCCTTCTGGCGGCAGGTTCATGTCCACCAACTCAGGAACCAGCAGCCTGAGCAATGGCAGAAAGATGCGTTCGGTAGCCTTGCCGATATAAGCGTCTTCCATCGGCGGCCGTCCGACTATAGTTGCCGGGTATACGGGATCTTTCCGGCTGGTCACACAGGTCAGGTGAAAAACCGGGTACTGGTCGGCCAGTGAGTAGTAACCGGTGTGATCGCCGAAAGGACCTTCCAGCCTCTTTTCCAAGGGGTCGACATACCCCTCAAGAATAACCTCGGCATATGCCGGCACCTCAAGATCAACTGTTTCGCATTTCACCAGCTGGACAGGTTCCTTGCGCAAGAAACCGGCAAACAGCATTTCATCAATACCGGCAGGCAGAGGAGCGGTGGCTGCGACAGCCACAGGCATTTTTTCAGTCCCGCCGCCCACTTTTTGATTACGGCAATGCCCCGCGGCGTCTTTGTGAATGTGCCAGTGCATCCCGGTAGTGCGTTCATCATACACTTGCATCCGGTACATCCCGACGTTGCGCTGCCCTGTACGGGGATCTTTAGTAATAACCAGGGGCAAGGTAATATATGGTCCCCCGTCTTCCGGCCAACACTTCAAAACAGGCAATCCCGCCAGTGAAGGATTGTCCTTGACCACCACTTCCTTACAAGGACCGTCGCTTACCTTCTTCGGAATAAAAGAAGCCAACTGCGCCAGCTTGGGCAGCGTCTTCAGCCTGTCCATAAAGGTAGCCGGCAACTCCGACGGCTGGATAAAAGCCATCAGGTCCCTACCGATCTGTTCCAGGTCGTCCACCCCGAGAGCAAGCTTCATCCGCTCCAGCGTACCGAAGAGATTGGTGGCCACCGGCAACTTATACCCCCGGACATTTTCAAAATATAAAGCCGGCCCGCCCGACTTGACCATGCGGTCACTGATCTCGGTAATCTCCAGCACCGGGTCTGCTTCCGCCTTTATTCTTTTTAAGAGATCGCGTTTTTCCAAGTCCGCCATAAAAGCGCGCAAATCTTTATAAGCCATGTCGCTTCTCTCCCACATGCACGGCTACAATACCGCCGGTAAGCTCATAATAGCAGGCGCCGGTCAGACCGGCGTCGGTAAAGATATCCCTGATCTCCGACTGGTGAGGAAACATTTTCAACGATTCCGGCAGCCATTTGTAAGGCCCGCTTAGTCCTGCTCCCAGTCTGCCCAGCACAGGTATAACGCAGTTCAAGTAAAAATAATAGATCTGCTTGAACACCGGTATGCCAGGTTTGGCAAACTCAAGAGAAACAACCTTTCCCCCGGGTTTTACCACCCGCCGCATTTCATCGATAGTTTTCCTGATATCGGGCACATTACGCAAGGCAAAACCGATGGTGGCGCAGTCAAAGGTATTCTCCGGAAACGGCAGGCTGAGAGCATTTCCTTCAACCAGTTCAATTACTTCCCGATAAGGAGTGCCTCCTATATTTACAACAGCTTTCGCCAGCATGTCCGCGCAAAAATCCACGCCGACCACACGACCTTTTAAGCCGGCCGCTTTTGCCAGTTCCAGGGTTAGCATACCCGTCCCGCAGCAAACATCCAGGCCCTCGCCGCCCGGCGTCAAACCAGTGAGTTTCACTGCAAATTTCCGCCAATACTTGTCCCGGTTAAAACTCAACGCGGTATTAAGAAAGTCGTACCTGTGGGCAATTGATGAAAAAACCGCGTGTACATACTCTTCTTTACTACGATACTGGTCTGGCCGCATATAGCCCTCCAATACATTATCCCACCATGCGCCGCATATTCGTTTCGCCCCTGGATAACATATTAACCAGTTGCTCCAATACAACCTTTTCCGGCCGGGCCGGCGCCAGCAAAAGGCATTCCCGAGCTTTATCCGCGTAAAATGTTGTTTGCTCCACAGCGGCACCTAACTCCGACAGTCCAAAAGCCATGCCGAAGTTTTGGCCGAAGCGGCGCATGATTTCCTGGTCTTCTTCGGCAGCGCCGGCCAGGCGGGCTCCCAGAAGACAGCAGCCGGCAAAAAGCTCGGCAGTCACCTTGCGAATAATATCGTGGAAGGCTTTTGAGGCCGGGTTGAACCCGGTGATTTTATTTTTCAGGATTAGACCCTCATGAACCTGACGAACAATTTCGGCCAGCACACGAAGCATCCCGGTAATGCCTGACTCAAGCAAAATAAAAGCAGATTTGCTGTAAAGGTAATCTCCCAGTAAAACAGAAAAACGGTTTTCCTCACAATGGACGCAATCCTCACTAGCCGAGACCGGTTGTTCAAACTCAGCAAAACTGTCCTGTACCTTCGAAGCCAGATAAATAAACTGAAAAACAACGGCCAGAACAGCCGTTTTTTCAGGATTACCGCCGTAAATCCGGGAAGACAGGATCACCAGCGCCGGTCTAATTGCCTTATCGACAGATAAATGTTCCAGGCCGGCTAAATCTCCCGCCCGGCCGATAATCGGAGGAAACTCTTCTCTAAACAAACAAGATGCGTTTTCCAGGTCTTCTTTTATCGGATCTAAAATGGTTCTCAACATTTAGTGAGGCTCCTCCTTTACTTGCCTTGATATATAATTCGGTATAGTCTCACAATTTCCTCCCCTCGCGTCAGCCATTCCTAATTTTATCTGATTAAGATGGCAGCAAAAATTAGCAGGCCCTGCAATATCCACTATTGCAAGGCCTGCTAATTTTTATTGCTCTTGGTACTAATAAATATCCCTCCTAAAGATTTACAGCTTCCTTCAGGTAAGCTTCCGGGATGACTCCACGTTTTAGTTCTTTTGCCGTCATATGTTTCGCGCAAAAGTGGTCGTTCAGGTAGTTGCATGCATCCCAGGGATTTACTTTTTCACCGCAAGTGAACACGTCTACCGCCGCGTAACCTAGTTCCGGCCAGGTATGGATAGCCAGGTGCGATTCGGAAATAACCACCACACCGCTTACTCCCTGAGGGCTGAATTTATGGAACACACATTCCCTGACTTCGGCGCCGGCTTCCAGCGCCGCATTCACCAAGATTTCTTCAACCTTGTCGATATCATTAAGAATGTTAAAATCGCACCCACAAATCTCAGCCAATACATGGCGGCCCAATTGTTTCATTTATCTGCCTCCCTCTTGGACAATATTTTTGGAATTAACAAACCCCCTTATCAAAGACAGGTTGGCTAATTCCAATCAAACTCAATTTTAGCATAATATCTTATCTTGTCAACAAAATTTTGAGTTTTACAGTCATAATCACATTTCATGTCCTGAGTTAATGGCTTAAGGTAAAATATGCCTAAATTTAACTGGTAACAATGTCCGGATCTCTAATAATATACGGACTAAGCGGTAAAAAAGTGTCAATGATCTATTTTAGGTATTCAGAATTCAGGAGTCAGAATTCAGAATATCTTGTAGCGATAAGCCATTCTCTCATTCTGACTCCTGACTCCTGATTAAATATCAGTGATCGCTTCAGTAGGACAGTTTTCGGCAGCCTCGTGCGCCTGCTCCTCCAAATCAACCGGTATTTCAGCAGTAACACAACTGGCCTTGTTGTCCTCATTCCATTTGAAAACATCCGGGCAGAGATCTATACACGTACCGCAACTGATACATAATTCCTGATCTACATCAACTCGCAAGCAAAATCACCCCTTGTTTTTTAATCAAGTATAGTGTAGCACAATGTAAACAAATTATGTAAAAGCTTTTCAATTTTCATTATTTTTCTCAACGAGGGAGGAAAATGGAGAATAAAAAAGAACATTTAAAAAAAAGGGGCTACGAGGTGAACACCGTGTTTGACATAAATGCCCTTGATCGCATTGTCAAAGACACTCTTGAAGCTATCGAAAGAAGTAAAAATCAAATTTACGACATAGCTGAAAATTCCCGTATTGAATTAATCAGGGTAAGCCAGGAACTCAACGAAGTTAAAAATGAAGTGGCGGATATTATTAAACAGGTTGACCATAAAGCCGTTATTGAAAAAAAAGCCCGGACCAGACTGATGGAGGTTAGTAAAGATTTACAGAGATTTACCGAAAAAGATATTAAGGACGCTTACGATCAGGCATATCAGCTGCAAGTGGAACTAATCAAAATGCAAGAAAAAGAAAAACTCCTGCGGTACAGGAGGGATCATCTGGAGGCAAGCCTGCGCAGGCTCAGTACTACCGTTGACCGGGCTGAAAAACTAGTCTCCCAAGTGGGTGTGGTCTTGAACTACCTGGGTGGGGGACTGCAGGAGCTTGGCTCTAAAATCGGCGAGGTTCACCAGGCGCAGCAGATGGCTATGAGCATTATTAGAGCTCAAGAAGAAGAACGCAAGCGGGTCGCCAGGGAGATCCACGACGGTCCGGCGCAATCCATGGCTAATATAGTCATGAGAGCGGAATATTGTCAGAAATTGCTGGATTTGCAGCCCGAAAGAGTCCGCGGCGAGCTGTTTGCGCTACAGGAGTTAGTCCGTTCGAGTTTGACGGATGTCCGTAAAATAATATTTGATTTGAGGCCGATGGTGCTGGACGACCTCGGACTGGCTCCCGCGATAAAAAGGTATCTTTCCGATTATAATGATCAATTTGACGTACAAGTTGAATTTCTTTTTATCGGGCAGCAGAAACGGCTGGAGAGTTCTGTTGAAGTCGCTCTTTTCAGAATAATCCAGGAAGCGGTAAACAATATAAAAAAACACGCCCGGGCAAAAAACGCATTAGTGAAAATGGAAATGCTCCCCGACAAGGTTAACATTCACATTAAAGACGACGGCATAGGTTTTGACCTGAGTAAAGTCATGGCGGACGGGGAACGCGACGGGTACGGCCTAATCGGAATACGGGAAAGAGTCCAACTTCTCAAAGGAGGATTTGACATTTCTACCGCTCCCGGTAAAGGCACATCAATAGGCATTTCGGTTCCCGTGGACTATAACTGAAAAACTTTTAACTTAAAACGGAGGGAAACGAAATTTGAAGAGGATAAAGGTTTTAATAACAGATGATCATACACTCATCCGCGAGGGACTGCGTAAAATATTGTCCACAGAAGAAGCCATCGAGGTGGTAGGTGAGGCGGAAGACGGTCAGCAAGCCATAGAACAGGCTATAAAAATCAAGCCTGATGTCATTCTTATGGATATTACCATGCCAAAGGTCAACGGAATCGAAGCCACCCGGATTATCAAAAACAAATACCCCGAGATTGGCATAATCGCCTTAACCATTCACGACCAGGAAGAGTACCTCTTTGAACTGATCAAAGCCGGTGCTTCAGGCTATGTTCTTAAAGACATCCGCTCGGATGTACTGGTGCAAACCATTGTGGGAGTAGCGCGAGGCGAGTCTTTTATTCCTCCGTCCATGACCACTAAGATATTTGCCGAGTTCAGCCGTTTGTCCTCCCGTCACGCCCAGGACGCCCTGCCTCAGGGCTTAACCAGGCGGGAGGTGGACGTGCTTCGTCTGGTCGCGCATGGAGAAAGCAACCGGAACATTGCCCAAAAATTATACATCAGCGAAAAAACCGTAAAAAATCACCTGACAAATATTTTTCAAAAGCTTGGTGTGATCGATCGGACACAAGCCGCTCTTCTCGCCGTGAAAAACAAAATTGTAGATCTGTAGGACTGCTGCTGATAAACAAATAAGACTGTAGCCGGGCGGTATCGGGTTATAAAGGCTCCCATAAGGGGAAGCCTTTTTTCTTGCCCGTACATGTGAAGAAATTGGCATAAGCTTATTTGTGGGTCAGTTGTGTGTCAGTTTTGTCTTTTCTCCATAAGATGATTCTATCAGGAGTGATTGGGCCATGACAATGCGCGCTGACGCTGTTTTTGAAGGCGGCGGAATTAAAGTATTCGGCATACTCGGCGCCCTTTCCGAAGCCGAACGCAGGGGTTATACCTGGGTAAACGTGGCAGGTACTTCCGCCGGCGCAATTATCGCTTCGTTAGTAGCGGCGGGGTATTCCGCCGCTGAAATATGCTCGTTGATTGACGACCTTGATTTCAGCATGCTAAAAGACAAATATTGGCTACACAGGGTCCCCTGCATCGGGCCGGCGCTGAGTTTGTGGTTTAAAAACGGCCTGTACGCGGGTAAGTACCTGGAAAACTGGGTCAAGAAAAAACTTGCCGCCAAAGGGATCCGCACATTTAAAGATCTTGTCATAAAAGAATACGAAAACGACCCCAAATTTCGCTATAAGCTGGTAATTATAGCTACCGATGTGACCAGGCGCAAGCTTCTAAAGCTGCCTCATGATATTAAGGACTATGCTATTAATCCTGACAATCTGGAAGTCAGCAAGGCGGTAAGAATGAGTTCCGGCTTACCCTTTTTTTATAAACCATGCAAGCTTCCCTACACCATACCCGGCAAACAGACTATATCAAGCTTTATTATTGACGGGGGAGTGCTGAGCAACTTTCCGGTATGGATTTTTGACAGTGATGAGACTCCTCCCTGGCCTACTTTCGGTTTCAAAATCATCGAATCTGAAGGACCATTATTCCCACGGGTAAACAACCCATTCGATCTGCTTAAGGCCATTGTATCGACAATGCTGGAAGCACACGACCAAATCCACGAACTGGATCCTAAAAGTCGTGTCCGGACAATATCTATTCCTTCTATGGGGGTAAAGACCACTGATTTTGAAATGAGCTTACAGCTCAAAGAGAAGCTTTACCGGGCCGGAGTTCAAGCCGCTGTCAATTTCTATGAAGGCTGGGATTTTGAGACAATCAGGGCGCTTTATTTTACAACGGACTAACAACTTATGTAGCCTGGTTAAAATCCTTTTTGCTCAGATTACAAGTTAGTATCTCAAGCTTCGTCGCCATATCAACATTTCGCATTTCAATATTTTCAGGGACATTAAGCGCGACCGGCGCATAATTCAAAATGGCCAGCAACCCGTTTTTCACCATCAGATCGGTTACTTCTTGCGCGGCCTGGGACGGTACAGCAATAATGCCGACTTTAACATTATGACGGGCAATTACTTCTGCCATCTTGTCAAGATGATAAACCTCAAGGTCAACAATTTTTTTACCTATCTTGTTCGGGTCGTTGTCAAAAACACCGATTATTGAGAAGCCACGCTCATTAAAACCTTTATAGGTACAAAGGGCAAAGCCAAGGTTTCCCGCGCCCACCAGCACAAGCGGCCAAGGTTCATCAAGACCAAGAATCTTTAAAGTATAACGCATCAGGTCTTTGACATTGTAACCTACACCGCGCGTTCCAAATTCGCCGAAATACGCCAGATCTTTCCGTACTTGAGCGGGACCCACACCAACACCCTGGGCTATTTCCCTTGATGAAACAGTTACTATGCCCCTGCGGTCCAAATATTCCAAAAATCTTGAATATACAGACAACCGCGTTATAGTGGCTTCCGGAACTCTTAGCGTCTTCACTTAGACACACCTCCCCGTCCAAACAAACAATAATAAACAATTTCATCTTTAATAAAATAGAACAGGCCGTGTGGGCCGGCCTGGGCGTTTCCCAAAAAAACATTATTGGAGCTCCTGCCCGCAACAGGAACCAGCGGCTGCGCATCCCTTTTCACCTGGATTGCTGCCGCAGCACCTTCCCAAATCATCGTTGGCCGGTCTTCCAACAGAACTAGGCAGAAAAGGAGCCGAGATGAGTTTCTTCAAATCGGAACCGCCGCAATCAGGGCACTTAACTCCCTTTTCCTGACCGGCCAGTTGGAGAATCTCAAATACTTTTTCACATGCACCACACTTGTACTCAAATATTGGCATATCAGTTCACCTCTTTATTATTTATATAGGGGTATAGTATTCGACAATTAATGTAAAAATCCTACGTTCAACCGTCACTTTTACGGCAGCAACAGGTAAGTTACTTCTTCCATCCTTAAACCGGCACTCTCTTCAGTTCAAAAATTACCGGCCTCTCCGGATCAGGACATGCCCAGGTAGTCACCTCGCTGTTCTGCATCCAGGGGAACTGGCCGCCGTAAAGCAGCGCGGCTACAGCGGATCGCAACGAGTCATAGGCAAACTGACACAGCCCGGCCGGTGATACCGCCGTAAATTCAAAGCTGTCGCCCACCTTATGCCCGTATGAGCACTTGCCGTCACCCCGTATTTCAATAATAGTTGCGATTATTTTATATTTGTACATGGCCGCTCCTTTCGACACGTATTCTCTCGTTTGCCGTGTCTCTTTACTTCGCTAATCCAGCTTCGAAACTGTGGTTATACCGGATGCATGAACTTCCAGCGGTTGAACATAATAAATTTATGAGCAAACACAAAAGCCACGTTGACAGAAGAAGAAACGAATACGGTAACGCTGTCAGCAAGATGCGCGTTAAACAGATGGAGCGTTTAAACAAGGCTGCTCCATTAATTGAATATAATTTAGAAAATTTTTCAGGGAAGTTTGAGATCTACGACCACAACAAAAATAAGGGAAGAAAAAAACCTCTTTTATCATAACAGGTATTTATTATTGCAGTTTTTTAGATAAGTTCGCCTTTTCCCAAGTAATGGCCGGTAACTGCGATCAGTTTGCTCAGTTCTTCATCCGCAGGATCAGCATCTAAAGCTTTTTCAAGGCAAATTTTCGCCTCAAAATAATTGCCTAGTTTTAAATGGGAGCTTCCCATCATTTTGAAATAGAGTGGATTGGCCGTCTTTTTCGCCGCCTCATAAAAACACGCCACGGCTTCTTCATATAAACCGAGCTCATAATATGCCAGACCTTTCCAGTGCATGGACTGCTCGCTCGATGAAGTTTCATTCAAGTATTCAACTGCTTGTTCATAACTCCCCTTGCGGTAATTCAAGATACCTAAATACAGGTTGGCTAAATCGATGTTACCGTCAAGTTCTTTATATTTCAGGAGGTGTCTTTCAGCTTCTTCCAAACTACCCGACTCAAGGAAACAGATAGCAAGCTCAAGAAGGGCCTGTGTTTTATCCTGATAAACGGAAACATAACTCTGAAGGCATGAAATTGCCTCGCTGAATTTTCCTAAAGCATACAAAGATTTACCAACCCAATAACAGGCCAGAAAAATATCATCGTTATTAGTTGCCCCGGACATTATTTCACGGAAAATTTTCAAAGCGTTATCGTATTGTTTTAAAGCAAAATAGATCTTGCCCGTATGGAATAAATTTTGGATGCTTTTCGAAGCAATGCTGAAACAACTTAAGGCCTCCTCGAAACGGCCCATATGATAAAGGCATGTACCCTTTAACGGCGCCAGTTCGACTTGCGGCACAGTGGACGAAGCTTTTTCCAATGCTTCCAGACAATCCTCATAGCATGTATCTTTCTGGTAGAGACCGGCAAGCTTCAGGTAAATTTTCCCGGCAATTTCCTTCCTCCCGAGTTCCTCCAGGATCGCAGCATACCTGATTAATGCGCCGATATTCTCAGGCTCCTTATTTATGATCTTTTTTAATATTCTTTTCGACTCGAATATTTCCCCGTGGTAATACAGCCTGATTGCATCTGCCATTTCATTCAATGGAATCACCCCCCTGCCAGCTGTATTTACGGCTTCAAGAATCACCTGCAGCCGGCTCAAGTTAAAGCTGTGCCGGCAGGCGGAACAACCGCCTTTATATAATCATTTTTATTAAAACAAGAAGCCGCCGGCTGTTGTGATTCTGTAACCAGGGTCTTGTAAATTTCGAGCCATGAATATCTGCGGTGAATGAGCTCCGGTAAATCTCCCCGGTTGTATGGAGCATCAATCAGTATGACCGGTATTCCCACCGCGCTTAACTTTAAACCAACCTCAAGCGTGTCCTCCACCATTACGTCCAGCCCGATTTTCAGGCAAGTATCATCTTTCTCGTAGCTGCCGATAAGCAACAGCTCGTCATAAAGCATACCATACTGCTGCAGCCAAGCCTGTGTTTCCCGCCTGTACACTTCTTTTCTGGCCGTGATGATATAAATATTATGATATTTTTTGATCCTGCTAAGATAATGCGCGGCGTCTTTTACCGGACAGGGGGCGGACATCAAAAACCGGCCTCTTTGTTCAATAAATGCTTTTAATTCAACAGGCGTAATATTAAACGTCTGGATAATATCATAGAGATGAACCTCTTCGACTTGCTTGTTTTTATTAAAAAAACGATTAAGTTCCCGAACCCATAAAGGCAGGCTGTCTGCCAAAACGCCATCAATATCCACCCCGACTCGCATTAATATCCCCCTTCAAGTGTGGGTTTCCATATTATTTGTAGTAAAATCAGTATATGTCAAACTATCGCAAATTGTCAATTGCGGTGCAAGAAGTAAAAACCCTCAGAATTATTGACTGCCGGCCAGTCGCAAACAAAAAAATAAGGCCCGTAAAACAGACCTTATTTGGCATGGGTGTTAGCTATTAAAGTACTGATAAGGATAAAACACTGTTGTTAATAAGTAAAAACAACATCTCCAATAACCGCGCTCACAGGCCTGGACCACAGCCAGCTATTACTGACCTTACTCCCGGCAAAGAAATAAAGCGCTCCGTTGCTCGGGTCTTCCCCGTTCAACGCATCCTTAGCCGCCTGAATGGATTGGTAACTTGCCGGTTTGTCAATCCATCCGTTCATGACCGGTTCGAACTGGTAGGTACCATTATCATATTGATAAATAATATCTTCTATCGTTTTTGGAAATTCAGAGCTGTACAACCGGTTCAACACCACAGCCCCAACCGCGACTTTTCCCGCATACGATTCGCCGTCAGCCTCAGCCGTAATTAAACGGGCCAAAAGGTCGACCTCCGCCGACGACGGCCTCTGGAAATAGCCTCCCCGGCTTACTCCGGACGCGGTATTTCTTACAGGGGCGCCGGAGGACCCGGGAATTGCCAGAACCATACCCGCGCAAATCGTGGTATCGCTCAGGCCGTTGGCCAGCATGATATCCTGATAGCTCACCCCGTACCTTTGGGCAATCAAATAAAGGCTGTCTCCCTCCGTGACGCTGTAATTAGAACTATCACTGCCGTAGTCACTTTCCGGAATATAAATCTGCTGCCCCGGGAAAATAAAAGAATCCTGAATTCCATTGGCCTCCTTCAGGGAATCCAAAGAGACGCCGTAATCCACGCTGATAGAATAAAGGCTCTCTCCGGGCGATACATTGTGAATAGCGGCATCAGCGACGGCCGGTACTGCATACACCCCCAACAACAATAAAAAACCTGACAGAATACGACAAACAAAATGCAATAAAAACCCCTCCTTCGCCTCCGGGGTTAGCTGAAGGGTTCGGGTTGAGGGCACCCTACCTCGATCACCGCCGGTCATTTACGCCTTCCGTCCAACGGTTAATCAGGATTCACCCCAAAAAATTTTTTCCCCCGTACCCCGGTTTACCGGGGATTCGGCTTTATTTCACAATTATATCAGTCCTTAGAATATCTGGCCATATCACAAATATTAGCATTTTTTTATCCACTTAAGGCTTAATCTTCCCCTGATATAATAATCTGGCCAGATAACGGCCGTGGTAATACCATTCGCCAAGCCCAATCAGGAGGGCGATAATCATCAGGCCCGGCACCGGAGGATTGACATTTTCCACAACCCGCGTCACCTCCCAAGTCACTGCCAGGGCGATAACAGCGTCAGATACCGCAGCCAAGCGGTTTCCATATAGCGGCAAAACTATTAAATCAGCAATAATATAGGCCGCCAAAGTTAAGACCACTGCCGCGACCACAGCCGTCAAAGTGGTTGTATTAGCCGCCAACGGCAATATTAACCCTAACACGGTAACGCTCAAAAGAAATTTTGTCAAGATAGCGTTAAAATGTTTGTTTTTAAACATTAAATTCCTCCCGGAATTGATATTTTTTCAAAAAAATAACCCCTGCGGGGTTATCTCACTCGGTTTAGTCATGATCAATTACTTTAGTCCCGCAATTAAAGCAAAAATTGGCGGCGGCGGGCAGCTCCGTCTGGCACTCGGAACATATCAGCGACTTCGGCAGAAGTTTGGTTATTTGCTCTTCGAATTCAGCGATATCATCCTCCAGTGCCTTTGTAGCGTCTAGAAGACGCTTTATCTCTTCCTCAATACCTTCCTCGCCCTTATGCCGCAGATAAACCAGATTACCCAGGGCTGAAAAGTTATTTTCCATCTCCTTTTCCAACTTGCTTATCTCATACTTTAGCTTGGCCGCACCGACAAGATCACTTGATTTTTTACTAATTGTCTTAGCCCCTTCACTGATTGTCTTGGCGCTTTCGCTAACCTTTTTAAAAATCTCCATATTGGCACCTCCTCATTATTAATGGTATAAACACGTAATTCTAGACAACTCCCTTATTTTCCTTCTTTTTCTATTGCGGGTACAATTTATTTCTTCATACGATTTAATAAAAACAGGTTTAACTATGCATGATAATGATCAAGCTCACGATTGACCGCCGCATCGGCCAGCCTATTCTCTTCTCTGGGCACATGGTGCAGGGTTACTTTGAGATTCGGATTTTTCGCAAGATTTTCCCATACCCGTCCGGCTATCTCAAAGAGGTCAGGAGTTTTAATCTTGTACTGATGATTAAACTGGCGCACCACTAATTCACTGTCCGACCGTACTTCAGCCTCAATTTTTCCATGCCTCCGGGCCAAATGGATCAGCGCCGCAACCGCCCCTTCCAAGGCGCTCCACTCAGCATAATTATTGGTTAACTTAGTCCCCAGGAACTTGCTTTTTGTGGCAAGCACCTGACCCGCCTCATCAGTAATAACCATCGCGGCAGCCGCATTCCCCGGATTACCGCGGCTGCCGCCATCAATATTCACAAATAATTTCAAAAAGATTCACCCCTGACTTTACTGGTATCTGCCACCGGTTTTTACCGGTCGTGGTGATCCCTTGAAGAATACTACAAATTCACTTGCAAAGCAAGTTTACAGCTATACGTTATGATAGCTGCAAATATTACGGCGGATAGGGCAGACGTATCCAGAACATGAACTTTACATTAACTGAATAATTTTTTAAACAATTATTAACAGAAAGTATTTACTTTCAATGGTATCATCTGGTATAATATCAATGTAATAATTTGTCGAAAAAAGGGGAGGCATGTAGCAATGAAAGCAACGGGATTGGTCAGGAAAATAGACGACCTCGGCAGAGTGGTCATTCCTGCTGAAATTAGGCGCATTATGGGCATTGACGAGAAAAACCCGATTGAGATTTACACTGAATTCGACAAGATAATCTTAAGGAAGTACGAGCCAACCTGTACTTTCTGCGGCACCACTGCTGAAGTTCAGAGTTATCAGGGTAAAATTGTCTGCCGGAAATGCGTTGAAGAAGTATTTGATAATATTAAAGCGGTGTAACGCCGGAAAGTATATTTCCAGTGCTTCGCAGCTTTTTTTTTCCCACTATTTTTAAGTGGGGTTTTTTATTCCTGAATTACCAGCCACGTGATAATTATTAGAATAAACAAGGCTATTAACTGGACAAAATTATTAGGCAACCTTCCTATACCCATGGCAAAAAAAACAAATACCCCCAAAAATAATATTTCACAGAAACCGCCTAATTGTACAAAAGACATTTAAATAACCACTCTCCCCCCAAATTTATAAAACAATTTATGTATTAGAAAACAAGTATGTTACATCCTATAATCTGTTATGTTTATTCCTTTTTCATATCATACAGCCATGTATTTTTTGAATATAGAATTCTTTATAGTCTACAATGTGATGGAGTTTCTGAATTAAAATATCAATTTCATCAAAGTCATTATATAGCCCAAAGCTAATCCTGACCATACCCGGACGGCTGAGAAGATGGCTTTGAGGACGGCTGAGGGAGCGATGCCCTCTTATACATGATTCTTTTTCTTCCTGGATCTTCAATAGCTTCCGCACATATGGCTGGGCGCAAAAACACCCGCTGCGGACTGAGATACCGGTTTCCCCGGCCAGAATGTCAGCCAGCAAAGCATGATGGATCCCGTCCAGATTGAAGGAAACGATTCCTATGCGGGGTTTATCGGGATTCGTGTCACAATAAAGCTGCAGGCCGGGAATCTTTTTAAGGTTACTTATAGTGTAATTCCATAAGTCTAATTCATAATTACTAATGTTTTGCATACCGATCATACTCAATGTTTTTACAGCCGCTTGCAGACTGAGCGCTCCCATCATATTTGGCGTCCCTGCTTCTTCTTTATGGGGCGGGTCATCCCATAACACGTCAGTGTGGGTAACAGTCCGCACAGTGCCGCCTCCGGCATATTCAGGGGCGCCGTTCATAAAAGTTTCCTTAGGGCCTATCAGTACTCCCGTCCCAAACGGCGCATACATTTTATGTCCTGAAAATGCAAGATAATCAATATGACCGGGAGAATTGACAGGCTGCATGTCTATTTGAGCATGAGGTACAAGCTGAGCTCCATCAACAAGTATTTTTGCATTATATTTATGGGTTATTTCAGCTATTTCGTAAATCGGATTGACATATCCGGTGACATTGGAAGCTCCGGTAACCGCTACTAATTTTACAGCGTTCTTATATTTATTCAATTTACAGACTAAGTCATCAAGGCATAGCCTTCCATCATCGTCTATTTCTATATAATCAACATGATGCTTGTTTCTCCAGGGAAGATCATTAGAGTGGTGTTCCATTTCTGTGGACAAAACCACGCTTTTCTCATTATCGCAATAAAGCCGGTGAGATAATTTATTTATTGCTTCCGTAGTATTCTTCAAGAAAATCACAGTATCATAATTAAGGTCTGCCTTAACAAAGTTTGCGATTGTTAATCTTGAATTTTCATACAATTCAGTTGAAAGCCGGGATTTATATCCTGCGCCGCGATGAACGGAGGAATACATAGGGGCAAACTGGATAATTTCCTGCAAAGCGCAGACAAACGGCGGTGTGGTGGCTGCATTATCCAAATTAATAGAAGTAATCCAGCTGCCGTTAAGAAGTGGAACTTTAATATTAACTCCAACAACCAGTTCCCGGTAAACAGATCGGGGCATGAAAATACCTCCAGATTATTTTTTCAAAATTATAACCACCGACTCATTTAGGACCGGTGGTTATAGAGATATACTTCAAGAATCACTCCATCTCTTTTATAATATATGCGGTGGCTGAATAATTTGTTAATATGGATGGTCACATACCGTGGATATTTTTATGAAATAATATGGATATATTAGATTAAAAAGTAACTGCCGGCTTTACTCTCTTTGGGACCTTGCTCGACGGTGAGCAGAGTATCGAAGACACAGCCTCCTTGCGGGGAGGCTGTTATCACTTTATTTTCTTAACTGGGCTCTGTTTCATCGAATGAAAGATTGGTGACCCTGGTAAAATTGCCTTTTTTTATCTCTTCTTTACTGGCTTCTTTTTCCAATAAACCTTTAGATCCTGGCGCCATTGTTGGCACCTTTTTCTTTCGGTTTGCTTTCTTCATTTTGTTTCACCCCCTTTAACTACATCTATCTTACCCGTATAAGGATGTTAAACACCCTTAAATATTATTTAGCAATTTCTTCAAGTTCTTTAGCTGAACCAACCATTTGTTTCTTTATAATTCACAATAATTCACACATTCAGCACCTGTTTCATATAGTGTAAAAAACAAAACTAAGGAGGTTCTTTTTAATGTCCGATGTTATCGCTGAAGGCGCAGGTTTTGGTAATTTCGGGTTTATCATCTTCTTAATCTTTATCCTGATTGTCTTTGGTATTGGCATTTGTGGTGGCGGCTGCATTTAAAACGTTGCAATTCAAATAGCAAGCTTAAACCAACAATTAAACTCCATATACCCAAGTGGAGAAAGACAAAAGGGCAGGCTTACACACCTGTCCTTTCAGTTTAAAATGGATCTCCCGAACAGAAGGCAGATAGCCTTTTGTCCTGGAAATTTTTTGTATAGCATCATGGATTCGGCGTTCACGATTATCTATGCGCAAACTTCCTCACCGCTATTTAACAGCCTCATAAACTTGTGTTTGGCAAGCCAAGCACCATACTCAACCGACGGTGATGGCAACCCGCTCCTATAGCGGCATTTACTCTATTTTAAATAATATTGGGGTGCGTTAATTGAATTATTTTTATGGAATTCTGTTGGTAATGCTGGGATTTTTAATTTTAGCCCCTTATATTTTCAAAATCAAAATACCGATCTTTGTTGCCTCAACTTCTATAATCGTTGTTTTTTTAGGAGTCACATTATTTACTCATGGCCCCGGTTTAGAATCCGATAATGATATTGTTTTTAGCAGTAAAACCGTTCAAGTTACAAATCCAGCTAAAAAATATAATTTAACTTTTAGTGGAGGCACAATTGATTTATCAAATGTAATACCTCGGCACAAAGGTGAAAAGATAATAATTAACAATGTCTTTTCATGTGGAACCATTAAAATAAAACCAGAAACACCAGCTACGATTAAAATTAGTTCCGCATTTGCAGTAGCCAAAACACCAGATAAATCATCAGTTTATTTCGGAAGTTATAATTACAAAACAAAAAGTTTTATTGAGAACGCAAATTACTTTGACATTGAAGTAAAAACCATATTCGGCACCCTAAACATTGACGATATGATTAAAACAAAGACTGTGCAGTAAATTACGTCGTCTCCGATTTGACAACGGCAGATTACTGGTTACGGAAACGACGTCTCAACAAAAAGATTGTACAAGCAAGCCTCCCCCCGGCTACCCGTCATTCATACCTGCGGCGTTTCACTGGCCTGCTTTTTTGGTAAAACCAAAGCCGCCCTGCCGGACGGCCAATTTATTAAACCTGGCTTATTACAGTCTTACTTAAGCGTTAAAGCGCTGCTTTATTTCTTCAGCAATTATTTCAATATCAACGTTTTCATTGTCGGAGTATATATTTTTACATTCTACCCTATACTCGGGAATTGTTTCTGCCGCTTCCTTTACCCTGAATAAAGGAGACAGCGCTGTATATTCAATTACATCTTTAGAAATTTTATATTCAGCCCTCATGATTATGGTTTTTGCAAACAGCTTAAGCAAATCTTCATTGTTATCGCCGCGAATTAAATCCCTCGGAATTTTAAACTTACCAACCCTATTTATTAGATCACTCACAAATAAAACCTCATCTACTCTTATTATCTATTCATTCTGGCATATTTTCTGGTACGAATCAATGAGCCCATTAACTGCTGAAGTAACGATTAAAAGCGTTTTGTTTAGTCAAGTAAATATTAGTTGGGAGCGCACCTGTCTTTTGGTTTTGCTCGGTTCTGTTAGGCATGGATAAGTCTCATTTTAAAATGTTTGGCACACTTTTGACTTCTAATAGCTAATGGCAAGGACTTCCAACCTCGGAACCCTTGCCATTGCTGTATAATTTGGAGCTGATGGTGGGATTTGAACCCACGACCTGCGCATTACGAGTGCGCTGCTCTACCCCTGAGCCACATCAGCAAATTAGTTCTTTCTCAGTTAATAACTAGTGTATCTAATATTTTATCTGAACAAGTGGTTAAAGTCAACTTTACTCAAATCTCACTTTACTCAAATCACAAGTTTATCCAAATTCCTTTCTTAATGAATTGACTATCTTATAATAATGAGAGCTATAAAATATGATCTGCTACGCAATTTCCCATAAATTCCATTTATAAACTTAAACATTTTATTGCTATCTGAATGTTAACTGCCAAACAGGACCAGAGTCCCGTAACAATAGTTCTTTTTTCATATTTCCTTATATTAGACAGCTTTATATAATAATATAAAAGACGCAAACTGAAAAGAGCAAACATAGTGAAAACTATGGACGCAAAACCACGGGTCTAAGGCATATTGCCATGATAGCCGGGTTACCAGTAACCCCGGTATTTCCTTTCACAAAGAAGGGTTAGCGGATGCGTTATGGAAAAATGTTTTACTTAAACGTTCTTAATATCATTTTATTAGTACTAACTTTATTAATATTAGTAAAATATTACAGTCCAATGCTTGCTGTTGGCATTGCCCTTTATTTATTGATGGGTTTTGACGATTCACGTAACAAGTTTTTCTCCCGCGCTAGTGAACAAAACCATACAGTTATAGTAACTGATTGGATAAAAAATGAAGTAAAGGCAACAATTATAAAATAAGTTAATAATATTATTAAAATGTGTTATTTTTAGGACTGAAGTCCTAAAAAATTGGGATATGCTACCCATGTGTGACAAATAAAAATAATTATAATTATTTTTAATACCTCCTTTAATATAATCACCCATCTGCGGGGTTTTACCCCACCATTCCCTTTTTTCCATAACAACAGGGAATTTTTTTTTGCTTCTAAATCGTATTTCCTTTACAGAAGCACTTAAATCTTTTTAAATATCTAAAAAAGTCAATAAAATCCATATAATAAGAAATAAATATACCCGCTTTTTCAGTTTAGAGAAATATATGCCTTCATCATAATTAAAAATTCCTTTCAAATACCATTTTAGTAGTATAAAATATTAATTGAAATTTCAAAGGCGGGTGAAAAACATTATATGGATGCTCTTGAAAGCATTTTGAAAAAAATATCTTTTTTTCAAAACTTAAACTGTCCTTTGCAAGACCTGGTTAAAAAAATGCATCTGGAACGTTTTGAAGAAAACACAGATATATTTTCTGAGGGAGATCAAGGTTCAAGCTTATACCTAATCATATCAGGAAGGGTTTTAATATATTCAAAATCGTCCACCGGGCAGGAAATGGCTATTCAAACACTTGAACCATCAGATATTTTTGGAGAAATGAGTCTGCTAGACGGCGGATATCGCTCGGCCTGCGCAAGGACATTAGAAAAATCAATAGTTTTTAGTCTGGAACGGAAAGATTTTTTGGAGTTTCTAGACAACAACCCCAAAGCGGCGGTGACCATTATTGAAACTTTAAGCAAAAGACTCCGGCAATCAAATATCCGAAATAAAATATTAATTGAAACCAACCGCAAGCTGTCTACTCAGAACAATGACCAAAAGCAGAGCGCCGGCAACACACCCGGACAGGCTACTGACGAACAACAAGAACAGCTAGCCGAAGAAAAAAAAGAATATAGCATTAAAGCAGATAGAGCCGGTATGGAAGAGAGGGAGGAAAGCGGTTTCGCAGGAGTATTGGAACAGCATTTATATGAAGTCGAGCATTCTGCGGAGGAAGATGAAAAGCCAAGAGTAAAAAAAGATACTGACCTGAGAGAAATGTTATATAATAAAAAAGTTGTTTGTCCAATTTGCAATTCAAAATTCGAATCACCGAAAGCTCTGTCAAAATACGTTCAAACTACGAAAATGGATTATGATTTCTGTCAGTACTACAAAAATATTAATCCGCTTTTTTATGAAATGATTGTATGTCCCATTTGCGGTTTCACCTTTAACGAAGAAATACTTGGCATGCGCCTGAAAAAAGAGCAGTCGGAAGAAATAAAATCGCGCCTGATGACATTCTGGCAAGAGAATAAATTAAAGGACTATAGTGGAGTTCGTACTCTGGAAGAAGCCATAGAAACTTTTCTGTTGGCTATCTACAGCCTCCAGGGCAGACCTGTTAAAAAATCCCTGATGGGTATGCTGTTTTTAAAAATTGCCTGGCTCTACAGGTTTAAACATGAAAAAGTTCAAGAGCGAAAGTATATTGAAAAAGCCTTGACTAGCCTTTCAATAGCTTTTGAAAGTGAGGATTTTTCCAATGTCAGGTCGGAAATAAATACGGCATACTTGTTGGGCGTGTTAAATATGAATTCGGGCAATTACAGAGAAGCGGCCAAATGGCTGGACCGTGTCCTGAGACACCCGTCAAAATCAATGTTTCCAATGGTAATTAACCAGACCAGGGAACTATGGTCCGATGTACGGCAAAAATTACGCGAGGGAAAAGAACAGAAAAAACTAAATGAAGACGTTTCCGAATGATACCTGTTTATTCCTTCATTACAATACCGGATAAAAAAATTGTAAATAAGGTCTGAATTGTTTCTTCCACGGATAAGTTATTTTCTATTATAAAAGCCGGGTTAACCACCGACCTGATACTGGCCATCAATGCTGTGGTGAATATTTTCGGATTTATGGGTTTAAAACAACGGTATTCATCGCTTAAGAGAAGATCATCAAATAACTGTTGGATTCGTTCTGCGCGAAACCGTTCGATTTTTTCCCAGAGATGAGGGTAATGCCTGTGCAGATCATGAAGAGCCGCCGGGGTAATTATTTGGGTTATCTGCGGAACTATTTTTATAATATTTGACATTTTTTCCACCGGGTTCTCGCAAGAATCCAACATCTGCAGTATTTTTTGTTCATAAATACTTAAAATATCATCCAGCAATGCGTCAATTATCTCTTCTTTACTATTAAAATAACGGTAAATAGTCCTTTTACTTACTCCGGCTCGCGCTGCCAACTCATCCATTGTGGCGCCGGAGAATCCTCGCTGCGCGGCCAGTTCTTTTAAGGCATGCAAGATCCTTTGCTTGTAATCCATTCCATACACCACCCGGACGCATTTTTCATGCAATTTTCTTCTTAAACTTGATAATACTCAGCGTCATCATAATCACCGAGAAAACGAGCAGTGACATAACCTGGGGAATTAAGTACGGAAAGCCGATTCCTTTTAATACGATTCCCCTGATAATCGTCAGGTAAAAGGTCAGGGGAAATATATTTCCAATGTATTGGATTATTGAGGGCATGGCCTCCCGGGGAAACATGAAACCGGACAGCATGATGCTCGGTAGGAAAACGAAGAAAGACATTTGAAAAGCCTGCATCTGGTTTCTGGCTATATTCGAAATAAAGATGCCGATTCCCAGTGACGCTGTAATAAAAAATAGTGTTAACAAATAAAGCTGCAATATACTGCCGCGTATGGGCACCCCAAATACAACTCCACCCACCAGCAGGGCGACGGTGATCTGCAGGTAGCCGAGCGCGATATATGGAATCACCTTGCCGATCATTAACTCATATGATTTTACAGGTGTGACCATGAGCTGTTCCAGGGTGCCCTTTTCACGTTCCCGGACTATCCCCATGGAGGTCATCATCACCATAGTCATGGTCACAATAATGCCAAGAATAGCGGGAACCATATAATACGCGGTGATGCCGTCAGGGTTATACCAGGGGCGCACCCTGATATCATAAGGAAGGCTTTGCACGCCTGTTTTTTGCATAATGATTTTTTGTGATTTCAAAAGCCCGATTGAGTTGGCCACGGCAATAGCAGAATTTGACACCATGCTGTCACTGGCGTCCACCAACACCTGCACCGGCGCCGTCTCACCCTTTCTCAGCTTTTCCGCGAAATCGGGCGGGAAAATAATTCCCGCCTTGGCTTTGCCGCTGTCAATCATTTTTGTTATTTCCGCATAGCCTTTTGCTGTGCCGGTAATATCAAAGTATCCCGAAGAACTGAAAGAATCCAGGAGGTCCCTGCTTTCAATGGACATGGACTGGTCGAAAACAACGGTGGATATATGCTTCACTTCGGTTTGAATGGCGTAACCAAAGAGCAGCAACTGCACCAGGGGGAGCATGAAAACCATGCCGAGGGTCAACCGGTCCCTTTTCATCTGTAAGAATTCTTTCTGCAAAATTGCCAGTATTCTGCTCATTTAAGATTCCTGCTTTCTTTGCAGCTTGGCCAGGGAGATGAACACATCCTCCAGGGAAGGGGTGATCTCCCTGGCTTTTACCCCTGTATAGCGGTCAAATACCGCGACATTTCCTTCAGAATCAAGCAGCACATGCAGCAGCGGCCCATGGATGGAGCATTCTTTCACATAAGGAAGCGACTCCAGCTCCTCAATCCGCTCCATGGCGTCAGGCAGGTCCACTTCGACCATACATCCTTCAATTACATTATTTTTCAAGTTGTCCGGCGTGTCGTTGGCAATCAGTCTTCCCCCGGAAATAAAGGCGATATTGTGGCACCTTTCCGCTTCATCCATAAAATGAGTGGTAACCATAACTGTTGTTCCTTCATTAGCGAGCTTCTGGATAATTTTAAAAAACATCCGCCTGCTGGTCGGGCTGACTCCGCTGGTAGGCTCGTCCAGAAACAATATGGACGGGCGGGATATGATCGCGCATCCAAGGGCCAGCCGTTGTTTTAATCCGCCGCTCAAATTGGCGGGCAAATCCTTCTCCCTGCCGGCCAGCCAGGCCATCTCGATCATTTCAGCAACCCTTTTTTTGCGCTCGTGATATGGGATACTGTACATTCCCGCGTAGAACACCAGGTTTTCATAAACGGTCAAGTCGTCGTACAGGCTGAATTTCTGAGACATATAGCCGATCTTTTGCTTGATTTTTTCTGATTCCCGGGCAAGGTCATATCCAAGCACGGAACCGGAGCCCGAAGTGGGCTCCAACAGCCCGCACAGCATTCTCATCGTGGTCGTCTTTCCGGAACCGTTAGGTCCTAAAAAGCCGTATATTTCACCCGGCCTGATGTTAATATTAATTCTATCGACAGCGGTAAAAGAACCAAATGTTCTGGTAAGTTCACAGGTGGTTACCACGTATTCCATTAAACCACCTCTTCTTTTGTCACGGCTACGAAGACATCCTCCATCGAGGGCGGTATATGTCTCAGGTGGTGAATGGCCACCTTCTTTTCTGCAAGCAAATTAATGATGGCGGCTTTTGCCTGTTCAACTTCATATACAGCCACATGGTACTTATCGCCGTAGAAATCGCCGTCAACCACTTCCGGGAGGTCGTTGATAAAATCCAAATCCCGCGCATCTGCCTTCAGTTCCAGGATTCCATACGGGAAACTCTTTTTCAAACTGCCGGGATCACCGGTCGACATAATTATCCCCCTGCTTATTAAAGCAACTGTTTTACAGAGTTCCGCTTCATCCATGTATGGCGTAGAAACGACAATCGTGACTCCTTCTTTATTCAGCTGGTATAGAATTTTCCAGAATTCTTTGCGCGATTCCGGGTCAACGCCGTAGGTCGGCTCATCAAGGACCAACAAAGCAGGCTTGGCCAGAAGGGCGCAGGTCAGAGCCAGTTTTTGTTTCATTCCTCCGGAGAGGTCGTCGGCAAACCGTGATTTAAAACCGGCTAAACCGGTTATTTCCAGTATTTCGTCAGCCCGCCGGCGGATTGTCTTGCTGTCGATTTTGTACAGAGCGCCAAAAAAATTGATATTTTCCGCAATCGTCAAATCACCGTAAAGGCTGAATTTTTGAGGCATATAGCCGAAACTGTCGCTGTTCCTGCTGATCCTGCCGCGGGAAGGAGTGATTAAGCCGCAAAGCATGCGCAGCAGGGTAGTTTTTCCGGCGCCGTCCGGGCCAACCAGACCGAAAATATCGCCCCGGTCAATTTTTAAAGTAACTTCATTAACTGCCGCCAGGCCGCCGAACACCTTGGTTAACGATTCTGTTTCAATTATGTTATTAATGTTCATTTTATCCATCATCGTCACCTCGCCTCATCAATGATGACATCAGCAGGCATACCGGGTTTCAATATACCATTTTCATTATTAATTTTAATTCTAACCTCGTAAACAATATTGGTGCGTTCTTTCTTAGTCTGAATTGTTTTTGGCGTATATTCTCCGCTTGTGGCAATTTCTTCAATGATTCCCCCATATTTTGCCTCACTTCCGCTCACAGTGAAAGCAACCTGCTGACCTAATTTAATTTTGGGCAGGTCATCAGTGGGCAAATAAATTTTTATCCACATATCATCGAGGTTGACAGCGGTAGCCACTGAAGCGCCGGCCTGAATAAATTCACCCTCTTCAAAATTTTTTGTTAATATGACTCCGTCAACCGGGCTGAGCACACGGGTATCTTCCAAGGCCGCTTCTGAAGCCTTCAGGATTGCATTGCTTCTCTCAAGTTCAGCCCGGGCCGCCTCAATCTGCTCCGGCCGGTTGCCGGCCTTTAACAAGCTAAGCTTTGATTCAGCCGATTCCACCTGGTTTTTAGCTTGCTGTAAAGCTGTTTCCGCGTTATCCATCTCGGATTGGGAAATGGCGCTCGCCTGAAACAAGGCCAAAGCCCTGCCGTAATCTTTATCAGCTTTGTCATAATTAGTCCGCGCGGTGTTGACAGCAATTTCAGCGTCTTTTATTTCTTGCCACCTGGCGCCTGAAGTCAAATCAGCCAATTGCGCTTCAGCTTTCAAAACGCCAAGGGCGTCTCTCTCCTTTTGCGCAATCAAGTCATTGCGGACAACTACTGCCACAAGCTGACCCTTTTGCACGGGATCGCCGGCATTAAGCGCAATATTTTGGAGGGTTCCGGATACTCTAGCGCATAATTGTACTTTGGTCGCCTCAATAGTACCGCTTGCCTGGAGGCCTTCCGGCTGCTTTTTGCCATACCTGGCGTATCCCCAATAAGCGCCGGCGCTAAGCAAAGCTACCAAAAGCCCTATGGTGATTTTCCTTCTCATGCCTTGCCCCCGTTTCACTAAAAAATCAATCAATTGGTAAAATAAATTGCTCAAAAACAGGTAAACTATCACTACTATTTTAGTTTACCCGTACTCAATATACCACTTGTCCGGCTGTCTGACAACAATAATTTATATTTAATTTAAAACGCTTACAAATCAGAAATAATTTTTGAAAAAGGTAAAAAAGTTGAACCGTTCACACTCCTCTAAGTCTCCTGAATTATTTGTTCCAATGTCACACAGAACCGCATAACCTGTTAACAAAAACACGGGGGTGCTGTTTTGACTGTTGAAGTAATCGCGATTTCAGAACCGGATGAAATGAGGGTGTTTAACACCTTCCCCCGGGTGATATACCGTGGCTTTTTCAGTGCTCCTTCTTACCCACCGCTGAAACACTTAAGCTGTGAGTTTATGGATCCTCTATTTAGCAGGGTTACAGCCCAACCATTTCTGGCGGTAAGGAACGGACACCCGGTGGGGAGGATTGCCGCAAGCATACATAAGGCTTACCCTGTCAAAAAAACCGGGTTTTTTGGTTATTTTGAATCGCTGAACGATCAGACGGTAACTGCGGCACTGGTTAAAACGGCAACGCGCTGGTTATCTGACAACGGCATGTCCCGTGTAATCGGCCCGGTGGACTTGACCCCTCATGAACGTTTAGGATTGTTGGTGGAAGGCTTCACGGGGCATCACCATCCCGGCATGCCCTATAATCCTCCTTATTACGCAAACCTTCTCACCGGGTGCGGTTTTAAAAATGAGATAAACCTTTTCGCATATTTCTACAATTTGCGAAGGCCATTGCCGGATAAATTGCTCCAGGTGGCAAATCGTGCCGCCGGCAGGATTAAAAATCTGCGCTTAAGAGAAGTGAATTTTAATGACATAGACAACGAAGGTAAAATATTTTCTCACATTCATAACGGTTCAATGAACAATGGGTGGGGTTTCGTCCCCCTTTCCGCAAGTGAGGGCTCGGCAATCTGGCGAAAACTTCATGGAGCTTGTGAACGGGGCATGGTTTTGATAGCCGAAATAAACGGAGAACCCGCGGGCATTTGTTTAGCTATTTATCCAATAATTAAACAATCCTTGCCCGCGTTATTCAGCCGGCCCAGCTTACGGCTGGCAGTCCTGGCTGTCCTGCCCGAGCACCGTTTAAAAGGGCTGGAAGCGGCACTCATCCTGGAATTTATCCGGCGGGCCCGCGGCAAAGGGATATCCACAATTGAATTATCTCAGGTTGCCGAAAACAACCTGATGATGAACCATATTATTAAGCGCCTGGGGAATAATCAAAACGAGAGGACTTATCGCGTTTATCAAGCTCAAACCGATGAATTAAGCTCAATTGATTATTAAGATTATCCCTAGTATTATTAATTCTGCCGGGTGGAAATATTTAAGTCATTATCCGAATCAATATTCGTTACAAAGGAGAATCATTATGGATTTCCCGCAAAACAGCCACAACATTGCCGGTGACCGGGCGGAGGAACGGAGGCGAATGGTGGAAAAGCAGCTTATTCCCTACGGCATTTCCAATGAAGCTGTCCTGTCGAGCATGCTTGAGGTACCACGTCACCTTTTCGTTTCTGAACAACTACAGGCCTATGCTTATGCTGATTGTGCGCTTCCCATCGATGAAGGACAAACTATCAGCCAGCCGTATATAGTCGCCTTAATGGCTGAGGCCCTGAGGCCGGACCCGGCGGATGCAGTTTTGGAAATTGGCACCGGATCCGGATACGCGGCGGCAGTATTGTCGCGCATCGTGTCCAAAGTATATACTATTGAGCGCCATAAAAACCTGGCCGGACAAGCTCAATCACGTTTTCAGACTTTAAAGTACGAGAATATAATTGTCCGCATAGGTGACGGTTCAAAAGGCTGGACCGGAAAAGCACCCTTTGACGGGATCTTGGTGGCGGCGGGAGCGCCGGTTATTCCTGAATCCCTGGGCAACCAACTGAAAGCCGGCGGTTGTCTGGTGGTTCCGGTAGGGGATAGACATCACCAGGAGTTGCTGCGTCTGGAGAAAAAACCAGACGGCAGCTTCGACCGGGAAAACTTGGGTGGAGTGCGTTTCGTTCCGCTTGTTGGTGAAGAAGGCTGGAACGGAAACAAACCTTGACAACAATATAATCAAACACAGACCTTGAGCCGTTTTACCGCCTGCTGCAGCCCGCTCAACGACAACTCGAACATGGGAAACAATTCACGAACCATATTTATGGTATGCGCACGGTAATTCATACGCTCATCCCACCCTTGTGCCGGTATCGGGTTGAGCCAAACAGCGTGTTTGAAATGCCTAACCAAACGCTCCAGCCAGACCAGCCCGGACTCGTTATTCACAGATTCCCAGTCAATAGCCCCGTTTGCCATGGTCAATTCACCCGGAGCCATGCTGGCGTCACCGACTATGATCAGCCGGTAATCCGGATCGAGGTTATGCAGCAGCACATCATATGTTTTTACGGCATTGCTCCAAACACAGGCCGGCCTTAAGTAAATATCTTGATAAACGCAGTTATGAAAATAATAAACTTTTAAATCTTTTAAGTGAGTTGAGCGCTTGACCGCGCTGAACAACTTGCTGCAAAGGTCGATGTAAGGATCCATCGACCCGCCGGAATCCATCAATAGCACTACTTTCATTTTGTTCTTGCGCGGGCGGTCCCAGACAAGCTTCAGCCTGCCGGCATTCCGGCAGGTGGCATTAACGGTGCCGTTTAAATCCAACTCGCTCTTTAGACCTTCATGACGGGTAGTCAACTGGCTGAGAATACGCAAAGCGGCCTCAAATTGTCTTACGCCAATGATTACATCGCTGCGGTATCCCCGGTAATGCCGCCCGCCCGCCACCTTAACAGCCGAGCTGCCGCCGGAAGCACCGCCAAGGCGTACTCCACCTTTGGGATTGAAACCGCTATGTCCGAGCCGCGAACCGCCGCCCGTGCCGGCCAGGCTGGAGCCGCCCAGGCGTTTCTCGTCCTGCGTTTTCAACTTTTCATCCAATGTCTGGCGCAGCTTTTTTACATCCCAATCACGGAATAGCTCCTTCTCCTCCTCCTCCAGCGATATCAACAAAGGCGGCTGTTCTTCTTCCAACCATCCCAAAGCTTGTTCAAGAACCTTTTCGGCTGTTTCGACACCTTGAAAGTAATTTTGGAACGCCATGTCGTAATTGTCAAAATGGACTTCGCTCTTCACCAGCACCGCCCGGGCCAGATAATAGAACCCTCTCAAACTGGAAAAGGCCAGCCCCTTGCTCAGCGCTTCCATCAGGGTGATCCACTCTGTTAGGGAAACCGGCACTCCGGCCCTTTTCAGTTCATAAAAAAAATTAACAAACACGGAGCATCACCACCGTAATGTTCGATTAATTTTCATCAGAACCTTGCTTTAAGACTCTTTATCGCCTGCTCCAACCCGTCCAGGGTCAGCTCAAACATGGGAAACAGTTTTCTGACTAAACTGATGGTGTATGCTCCATAATACAAACGCGGCTCCCACCACTGGACTGGAATCGGATTCAGCCACACAGCATGCGGAAAGTGCTTGGTTATCCTTTCCAGCCAAAGCAGCCCCGGCTCGTTATCCATTTCCGCCCAGTCAATAGCTCCGCCGACCATGGTCAACTCGCTGGGCGCCATGCTGGCGTCACCTACAATGATTAACCGGTATTCCGGGTCAAGATCGCGCATAAAATCGTAGGTATTGACTGCATACCGGGAAACACACGCCGGGTGGGTATAGATGTTCGCATAAATGCAGTTATGGAAATAATAAAATTTTAAATCTTTAAAATGGGTTGACCGGTTAACCGCTGAAAACAGCTGGCTGCATAGGTCAATGTAAGGATCCATTGATCCTCCCGAGTCCATCACCACAACAACTTTCATGGTGTTCTTGCGGGAGCGGTCCCAAACCAGTTCCAGCCTGCCGGCGTTCCGGCAGGTAGCGTCGATAGTGCCGTCCAGATCCAGCACGTCTTTTTCGCCCTCAGTGCGGCTGGTAAGTTGGCGAAGTTTGCGCAACGCCACTTCAAACTGCCTGACCCCGAGAGTTTCATCGCCGCGGTATCCCCGGTAGCGCCTTTCAGCAGCCACTTTAACGGCCGAGTGATTGAGCGACTCGCCGCCGATGCGCACCCCGGCCGGATGATAGCCGCCATAACCGAACGGCGAACGCCCGCCCGTGCCGATCCACTTGGAGCCTCCGTGGTGCTGTCCGTCCTGTGTTCTTAACCTTTCGTCCAGTTCGCGGCGCAATTTATCCAAATCCCACTCTTGAAAAAGCTTGCGTTCTTCCGGTGATATCATGTACGGCGGCAAAGCGTCCTTTAGCCATTCCATAGCCTGCTCCAGCACATCCACCGGCGTTTCAATACCCTTAAAGTAGTTCTGGAAAGCAATGTCGTAACTGTCGAAATGGGATTCACTTTTAACCAGCACCGCTCTGGCCAGGTGGTAAAACCCGCTCAAACTGGAAAAAGCGAGCCCCTTGCTCAAAGCTTCCATCAAAGTCATCCACTCTGTCAGGGAAACCGGCACCCCGGTTCTTTTCAGTTCATAAAAAAAGTTAACAAACAAGGGGTATCATCCCCTCCATATGGTTTGAATGCTTGGTTTTGTTTTTGAAGAGCCCTGGCCGCCCCCATGGGTGCTCAGTCTCTTCAAGATAATATCGAAGTCCTGGTTCTTCTTGATTAAAACTCCCAAAAGGGGTATTTCCTTGCGAATCTTATCCAGGCTAATCCCGCCCACGGCCAGAGCCTGCACCCAGTCAATCAGCTCACTGGTGCTCGGCTTCTTTTGCAGCCCGCTCAGGCTCCTGATCCAGTAAAACGCTTCCATCGCTTCACCAATCAACCGGTCTTCCAGGTCGGGATGATGCACTCTAACGATTTCCTTCATCATCTCCGGATCCGGGAAAGAAATGTAATGAAAAATACACCTTCTCAAAAACGCGTCCGGCAGTTCTTTCTCGGCGTTGCTGGTAATAATCACAGCCGGCCGGTGTTTTGCCGTGATTGTCACCCCGGTTTCGGGGATAAAAAAGCTCATCATGTCCAATTCCCAGAGCAAGTCGTTCGGAAATTCCAGGTCGGCCTTGTCGATCTCATCTATCAGCAGCACAACCGGTTCATCGGATTCAAACGCCTCGCCTAATTTCCCTAACCGGATATACCGGCTGATGTCGGAAACGTCGTGTTCCCCGAACTGGCTGTCATAGAGCCTTTGAACCGTATCATAGATATACAGGCCGTCCTGAGCCTTGGTTGTTGATTTAATATTCCAGATAATGAGCTGTTGACCCAATCCCTCGGATATGCTCCGGGCCAGCATGGTCTTGCCGGTGCCCGGTTCCCCTTTAATTAATAAAGGCCTGCCGAGCGCCCTGGATACGTTTACACTGTTCATTAGATCTTCAGAGGCAATATAATTCGCCGTACCTCTGAATTCTTGCAATTTTTTTTGCATATATTCCCCCCCCATAAATTTAACATACTCTTTTTCTTTTTATACTATTCTTTTACTGGCCGCAAGGCAACTAATATTACCGCGCCGCCAACAATAACAATTTATCATAAAATTATCTTAGCTATCAATATTGGTTGCCCATGTATTTAGAATTCCGCAGACGGATTTCAGAATATTCGGGCATAATAAAGATTCTCTCTTTTGCATCCTGATTATTTACGAACATTATATCGTTTTTAGATTATCATGTAAATGAATCAGATACAAGCGCTATGCGCAAATAAAAAGGCCACTTTCTTATGACTGCCGCTAGCTGTGAATACTAAACCGGCAATCATAAAAAGGGTGGCCGCTATATTATGACTAGTGTGATTTCGGTCCTACTGGTTAGCCGTTAAGAACCCTTTTGATTCTAGCGGTCGGGCGCGAAACCAAGCTCAATGTTGGCGATGATCTGCATATGCATGTTGGAGGTTCCCTCCAGGGTCTCGAACTGTTTGCAGTCGCGGAGCCATCTGCCGCAAGGATACTCATTGGAATACCCGTATGAGCCGTAGATTTTCATGGCCAGGTTGGCGGCATGCACAGATGCCAGGCAGCCTGCCAGCTTGGCGGTGGAAGTCGCCTTCTGGCTGGGTAATTTGTTGTCTTTTAACCACGCGGCGCGGTAAACGAGTTGCTTGGCCGCCTCATCTTCCAAGATCATTTCAGCAATCTGCTGCTGAACCATCTGGTGTTTGCCGATCGGCACGCCGAACTGGAAGCGGTCGTTGGCATATTGAATGCAGCCATCCAGGCACGCCCTGGAAAGAGCCGCGCCGCCAACGGCACAACCCATGCGGGTGTTGTTAAGCTGCCACATGCAAATGAAGAAGCCTTTGTTTAATCCGCCCAACAGATTTTCTTTGGGAACCACTGCATCCTCGAAAATCAGTTCCGAGGTCGGAGCAGCATACATACCGACTTTGTCTTCCATAGGAATTCTTTGAACGCCGGGGGTGTTGTTATAGTCAATAACGAAGCAGGACATCCCTTTAACACCTTTGCCTTTTTCAGTGACAGCATAGAGCAGTCCGATATCGGAAGTGTGCCCGCCGGAAATCCAAGTCTTGGTGCCGTTGATCAGCCAGTGGTCGCCCTTATCTTCGGCAAAGCACTTCATGCTGGCCACGTCGGAACCTGTGTTGGGCTCGGTGATGGCAAAGCTTCCCGCCCATGTTCCATCCAGCAGTTTGGGGATCCATTTCTGTTTTTGTTCTTCGGTGCCGTATTCATTAATGGTCATGGCCGGACCCCAGCAGTTGCCGCTGATGGAAAGTCTCCAGGATGTATGGACCTTGGCTATTTCATACAGGGCGATAACGCCTTCCATCCAGCCCATGCCGTTTCCGCCGTATTCTTCCGGAATGCTCCAGCCCAGCAGGCCCAGTTCACCCATTTTGGTTAAAATCTCTCTGCGATAGTAATGGTTCTTTTCATCCTCTTCAACGTAAGGAGCGATTTCCTTTTCCGCAAAGTTGCGGGCCATATCCTGTACCATTTTTTGTTCTTCTGTCAACCCAAAATCCATTCTATTCCCTCCTAGTATTAAATTATATTGGTGCAAATGGTGATTTCTATAGCCCATTAGCTATTCACGGGCAGAAACCACCAAAAACATCTGGATTATTTAGCTGCAAAAACAGCATAAACTACTCGCCTTTAAACTCCACTTTACGTTTCTCTAAAAAGGCGCTCATACCTTCTTTTTGGTCGGCAGTTGAGAAAATCACGCCGAAAAGGTCGGCTTCAATATTAAAGGCCTTTTCCTGATCCATATCCAGGCCCTGGTTAATAGCTTCTTTGGTAAACCTTACGCCGACCGGACCCATTGAGGCAATGCGTTTAGCCATCTTCTTGCAGACATCCATCAACTCATCGGCCGGCACAACCTTGCTGACCAGGCCAAACCTCAGCGCAGCCTGAGCATCGTAAATATCGCCGGTAAAGAGTATCTCTTTGGCGACACCGGGGTTCACCAGCCGCGCCAGGCGCTGAGTGCCGCCGAAGCCGGCCATGATACCGAGACTTACTTCCGGCTGGCCGAACTTGGCCTTCTCGGAGGCCACGCGGATGTCGCAGGCCATGCTCAGTTCGCAGCCGCCGCCAAGGGCAAAGCCGTTTACCGCGGCTATCACCGGTTTCGGCATGTTCTCAATCTGGCTGAATACTTTTTGGCCATGACGGCTGAATTCCTGTGCCTGCATGGGAGTCAGGGATAACATGTAGGCGATGTCGGCGCCCGCTACAAAAGCTTTTTCACCGGCACCGGTTAAAATAATTACCTTTACCGACTGGTTAGCGGCTAATTCAGCCATGGCTTCGCCCAACTCCGCGATGGTCTGATGATCGAGCGCGTTCAGTGCTTTGGGACGGTTGATGCTCACCACCGCAATCTCGTTATCAAAATCCACCAGAATATTATTCCACGCCATTTTTACACCCCCGTCGCGTTAGTACTGGTAAAACCCTCTGCCAGTCTTACGGCCAAGCCAGCCGGCAGCCACGTATTTGCGCAGGAGCGGGCACGGGCGGTACTTGGGATCGCCGAGGCCGCGGTATAATACTTCCATGATTGACAGGCAGGTGTCCAGGCCAATCAGGTCACCGAGAGCAAGCGGGCCCATCGGGTGGTTCGCGCCCAGCTTCATCACCTGGTCAATCGCTTCCGGCGAAGCGACGCCTTCATGGAGACAGTATATCGCTTCATTGATCATCGGTATGAGAATGCGGTTTACCGCAAAACCGGGAGCGTCGTTCACTTCCGCAGGAACCTTACCCATTTTTTCGCTGGCAGTCTTAACGAGCTCATAAGTTTCATCGGATGTTGCCAGGCCCCGGATGACTTCTACCAACTTCATCACGGGAACAGGATTCATAAAGTGCATACCAATCACTTTGTCCGGCCGTTTAGTAACAGCAGCTACTTCGGTGATGGGCAGCGAGGAGGTGTTTGTAGCAAGAATCGCTTCAGGCTTGCATACTTCATCAAGTTCCTTAAAGATCTTGCCTTTGATTTCCATATTCTCAATAGCCGCCTCAATCACCAAGTCGACGTCCTTCGCGTCCTGCAGGCTGATGGACGGGGTAATTTTTGCCATTAAGGCTGCTTTGGCCGCTTCATCAAGACGCCCTTTGCTGACATCCTTTGACAGGTTTTTGTCTATCAAACCAATGCCTTTGTTAACAAACGTGTCATTGATATCATTAAGAACCACATCATAACCGGCAGCGATCGATACCTGAGCAATGCCTGAACCCATCTGGCCGGCGCCGATAACCATAATTTTCTTAATTTCCATATGATACTCCTTCCAAACCCTCATCCATCGGATCATGGCCTTATAACAACAATGAGGGTTTAATTTCTTTCCATGGTTAATCTCAACCGGACAATTTATTTAATATTTTCCACGGTCATCGCCACGCCCTGGCCGCCGCCGATGCACATGGTGGCAAGGCCGTAACGTCCGTTCCGCTTCTTTAACTCGTAAAGCAGGGTCGTCAGGATTCGCGCACCGCTGGCGCCGATTGGGTGGCCGATGGCGATAGCGCCGCCGTTAAAATTCACCTTGTCCATCGGCAGATCCAGAGCACGGATGCAGGTTAGGGCCTGCGATGCAAACGCCTCGTTAGCTTCGATCACGTCAAAGTCGGCCACGGTAAGTCCGGCCTTGGCCATCGCCTTCTTGCTGGCGGGAATTGGCCCGGTGCCCATATAGGCGGGGTCCACGCCCGCGGTGGCAAAGGATTTGATCACAGCCATGGGTTTTAGTCCCAGTTCTTTCGCTTTTTCAGCGGACATCACCACTGTCGCGGCAGCGGCGTCATTGATCCCGGAGGCGTTCCCGGCGGTAACGGTGCCGCCTTTTTTGAAAACGGCGGGCAGCTTGGCCAGGGCTTCTACTGTGGCGCCCCGGCGCGGTAATTCGTCCGTGTCAAAATACACGGGATCGCCCTTTTTCTGGGGAATAGGCACCGGGACAATTTCGTCTTTAAATCTTCCGGAATCAATGGCCGCAATGGCCTTGTTATGGCTGTCAACAGCCAATTGGTCCTGGTCTTCCCTGGATATTCCATATTTTACCGAGAGGTTTTCGGCAGTCATGCCCATGTGGATATCGTTAAAAGCACACCACAGGCCGTCTTTGACCATCTCGTCGGTAAGAGTGCTGTCGAACATGCGGTAGCCCCACCTGGCCTTGTCCAGCACGTAGGGGGCGGCGCTCATGTTTTCCATGCCGCCGGCCACGACTATGTCAGCCTGCTCGGACATAATTTGCTGGGCGGCCAGCATAATTGACTTCATCCCGGAACCGCAGACGATGCCCATTGTATAAGCCGGTGTTTCAATAGGCAGACCGGCTTTCAAAGAGGCCTGGCGCGCGGGGTTTTGACCGAGGCCTGCGGTCAAAACATTGCCCATGATCACTTCTTCGACTTGCTCGACAGTAATCCCGGCCCTCTTGATTGCTTCCTTAATCACCAAGGCGCCCAGTTCGACAGCAGGAGTATTCTGCAGCGAACCGCCATACTTACCCACCGCGGTGCGCACCGCGCTGACGATAACAACTTCCTTCATTTGGCACATCCTTTCTCTAAAAACGGCATCCTGCCTGATACGTAAATAAACAAAAAGTTTGCTGGAACCCTCCCCAAGAGACCCCTGGGGAACTCAATCCATTGAGGGTTCTGTCAAAAGTTTCTGCTTGAGAAGTGTTCCAGCAGCATTCACATATGTGAAACTAATTCTTATTTGGCTATAACTTTCTTGATTTCCTCGGTCAAGATAGGCACTACTTCAAAGAGGTCGCCGACAATACCATAGTCAGCCGCTTTAAAGATAGCGGCTTCTTCATCTTTATTAATCGCCACGATGCACTTGGAAGAGCTCATCCCGGCCATATGCTGGATGGCGCCGGAGATGCCGCAGGCGAAATAAAGAGTGGGGGACACAACCTTGCCGGTCTGTCCGACCTGGAGGTTTTGCCCGATCCAACCGGCGTCGACACAAGCGCGTGAGGCGCCGACAGCCCCGCCGAGCACGTCGGCCAGGTCTTCCAGAACCTTAAAGCCTTCCGGACCTTTCACGCCGCGTCCGCCGGACACGATCACGTTTGCCTCGGTGAGTTCCGGCCTGGAGGAAACCTGCAGAATGACATCTTTAATTACCTGGCGCAGGTCGGAGGCATCCAGGTTCACAGCGTAGTTAACCACTTCGCCTTTGCCCGCTGCCGGTTCGGCAGTCAGCACGTTGGGGCGGATAGTGGCCATTGCCGGGCTGGATTCGGGAACGCCGGCTTTTAACAAAGCTTTGCCGGAATATACGGGACGGGTGAATACCAAGCCGCCGCCTTCAACATCTATCGCGATGCAGTCGGACAGCAGGCCGGCTTTAACCTTCTGCGCTGTTTTGGCAGCCAGGTCGCGGCCCAGCACGGTGCAGCCGAGCAGCACTGTGGCGGGATCCGTTTCTTTGATCAGGTCGGCCAAAACTTTGCTATAAGCGTCTGTGGTATATTGTGCTAACTTATCATCTTCGGCCACGTAAATCTTGTCGGCTCCGTATTCGGCAAGCGAGCCTGCCAAACCTGCCACGCCTTTACCAATCAGGACGGCGGCAAGCTCATCACCGGTCTGACCAGCTATTTTACGGCCGGCGCTTAACATCTCGAAAGCCACGTTTTTCACTTTACCATCTTTTACTTCTGCAAATACAAGTATTCCTTTTGCCATTATTTTTCCCCTCCCTTAGATAGCGTTTGCTTCTTCCCGCAACAGCCGCGCCAGTTCGGCGGCAGCTTGGGGCGCTTCACCGCCAATGATTTTGCCCGCGGCTTTAGCGCTGGGAAGGAAGTAAGATTGTACTTTAACTTTGGCCGCTACTTGATCGGCACTCAGTCCCAGGTCGCCCAGGGAGAGTTTCTGGATGGGCTTTTTCTTAGCCTGCATAATACCCTTCATTGACGGGTAGCGCGGCTCGTTCAAGCCCTTCTGAGCAGTAATCACAGCGGGCACCGGCACTTCCACAATCTCGTTGCCGCCTTCGATGTCTCTGGTGGCTGTGGCTTTACCGCCGTCAATATCCAATTTGGTCACTACATTAATATGCGGCAGGCCAAGTTCCTCGGCAACCCGTACCGCTACCTGGGCGGAACCTTCACGCCACCCGGCCAGGACCAGATCGTACGGGATAGTGCTTACCGCTTTAGCCAACACAACGGCTGTGGTATACTCGTCGCCGCCGGCAAGGGCGGGATCTTCCACACTGATAGCTTTGTCCGCTCCCATAGCCAGCGCTTGACGCATCGCGTCCGGGGTATCCGCCCCGGCAGATATAATAGTTACCTCGCCGCCATTCTTTTCCTTCAGCTTGAGCGCTTCTTCCACAGCATACTCGTCGTAGGGGTTGATAATCAGGCCAACGCCCTTTTTGTTGATTGCGCCGCCCGCGATCTCGATTTTTGCTTCTGTGTCAAAGGTTTGTTTCAAGAGAACTGCAATATTCATTCCATTCTCCGGTTCCGGGACCTACGTCCCACTCCCGCCGACTACTCGGGAGGCGGCATAGCACCTCACGCCTTCCATAATAGCGTATCAAATCATGCCGCAAAAACCTTTTCCTTTCCCTTTTTTAGTATCAACTTCATAATTCACTTAACTTCATTTCAAACAACTCAACCAGTTATATAATGGACAACACCTCCCGTATTAATTAAATCTGACGAATTGACCTTATTTAATTACACTGAAACTGCTTGACTGCTCTTGACGGCTGTTTTTAAACTGCTTTATTTTTTGTAGTTTTCTGATCACAGTAGACTGGTCAATCCCCAGCACTTTCGCCGCCTTATAAGTGCTCCCGTATAAATTCAGCGCCTCATTGATCAACTGGCTCTCCATTTCCAGGAGCGCCTCTTTAAAGGGAAGCACTCCCTGCACCATTACTTTCGCTGAAGTATTATGCATTATGTAGCGCAGGCTTTCCGGCAAGTGCTTGGGGGTAATAATCGTTTCGGGTTCGGTTACCACCATTCTCTCAACAATATTCTCCAGTTCCCTGATATTGCCGGGCCAGTGGTATTCATAAAATATCTTGAGAACTTCAGGGGAAAACTGCTTCCGGATGCCGTATTTCTTATAATATTTTTCACAAAAGAAATTTAACAGCGGAACAATGTCTGAACGGCGGTCCCTTAAAGGCGGAATCTGCACCGGAACAACATTCAGGCGGAAAAACAAGTC